>CAJJOX010000055.1 GCA_905193485.1 uncultured Porphyromonadaceae bacterium
GAGTTCGCGGAGCGTGTCGCCGTTGGCGCGGAGGATGGTCAGGATGCGCTCCTCGGAGAGAAAGAATTCCTCTTCGGAGAGGATTTTCAGGGTGTCGTCGAAGCGCAGACGCTGCGTTTCGGTCCAGTAGTGATAGCGGTGGCAGAGCATTTCGTCGCGTCGGGCGATCAGGGCTTTGTTGCGTCCTCGGGGCATGTCGTGTGTTTTTTAGTCGGATGAAACAGTGTCATTGCCGTCCGGAAGAGTCCGGCGACAGGCGGAAATCGAAAAAATAGAGAAAGGATGGGCGCCCGTTTCGGGAAACGGGAAGGGCGCGTCTGCAAATATACGCTGACGAAAAGGCGAAGTCAAGAGGTCGTCGTGTTTTTTTGAGTTTTCGAATTAAATATTATTCGTATATTTGCACCCGGAAGTTACGAAAAGAGTGTAATTTATTGGAAATGAGCGTAGGTTAATTGCTCTTGATAGTAATAGGTTACGATTTAGTTAGTTATCTACTGCATTATCCTTCTGCGCGTTGCGTAACCTTCAAAGAACTCTTCGTATGCAAAAGTAGCTATTTAATTCGAGATTTTGATATAAACTCCCGTTTTTTATCCCCTCATTCATAAGAATTTTCCGTAAAAGCGGTATTGTCCGTCGGCACACCATTGCCCAAAACGAGTTTGGAACAAACGTGTGCCGACTACCGCATAGCTGGAGAAAAGGGCATTGCCTCACGCCTAAACGATGTTTAGACAGATGAAGCAATGCCCCTTTCTTTTGCGCCTATGCCAAGAGGTGCTTTTACGGGTTTTCAAATGATTTTTCTTTTTTCGCTGTCTCTTTTGCCGGAAGCGGAAAGTGAATGCAGAGTGTGTCAGCCTGCCCCATGAATGAAACAGGCGCCCACACACAGCCGGACAAACCGGGAAGAATGATTGTTGCCACCCGGCTGAACAAGTTCCGTCGGATCGGAAACAATCATACTTCCTTTGTTGTGGTTTGCCCTTTTCACGCTTCCGGTGATGTCTTTTTCCTTTTGGTGATTCTTTTTTTTACGGATTTTCCCCTGAAGTTTTTTTCTACACAATCTGCCTCTGTTTTCGTTTACCTCCATTTTGCGCCTTTCAGTAAGCCGCATCAGTCAGTCATTTTCGTTCTGGGCGCAAAGGTAATTCCGGGATTGGACGGGAAAGCAAGGTCAAGCCTCCTGTTTTCGGTAAAAATCTCCAGCCCTGCGGGTAGTATTTTGACCGAAAAACCTTGCATTCCCTAATCCCTACCTTTTCAAGCACCCGAAACGAAAACGACCGATGCGACAGAAAGACGCATAAAAAAAATGTCGGATAAACGAGAGGCAGATAAGATAGTTTGAAACTCAACTCCCTCAGCTCTTGAATCCGCATTAAAAACAAAAAAATCAAAAACAGCGAAGATATGACGGCAACGGCAAATTTCAGACAAATGGCGCAACACATCGGGTTGGCGATATGCGGCTTGATGATGCGCACCGCCTTCGGGGTGTTCGGCATCCTTTGGGGCATCATCAGAGAGATTGTAAACGGAGTGTTCCGAGTGGCGATAGGTGTAATCGTGGCTATCCTTTCCACCATTGCCTTCTTTGGCTTCATCCTTTGGTTATTCACCCTTTAACCCTTACCGACATGGCAAAAAGAAACAGCAAGACGGCAGCGCAGCAGTGCAGATATTACGAGGTGGACAACATCTTCGTGTATATGGTGGAAACGTACATCAACGGCAATTTTGAAACTTTCCGAAGATTGTACCACGAACTGAACAAGGACGCACGGAGGGATTTCATGGACTTCCTTCTCAGCGAGGTAGAGCCGACCTATTGGAGAGAGATACTGAAACAGATAATCTAAAAATGACAGCGATATGAAAGGAACAGACCATTTCAAGAGAACGATATATATGTACTTGGAACAGCGTGCGGAGGAAGATGCGCTATTTGCAAAGAAGTACCGCAACCCTGCCAAGAACATGGACGAGTGCGTGACCCACATTCTGAACTATGTGCAGAAAAGCGGTTGCAACGGTTTCACGGACGGAGAGATATTCGGGCAAGCCATCCACTACTATGAGGAAAACGAGATAGAGGTGGGCAAACCGATGGACTGCCAAGTGGTTGTGAACCACGTTGTGAAACTCACGGCAGAGGAAAAGGCGGAGGCACGTCAGAACGCTGTCCGCAAATACCAAGAGGAGGAACTCCGCAAGTTGCAGAACCGCCACAGACCGTCAGCGAGAAAAGAAAACCAACCCCAACCCTCATTATTTGATTTAGGCTTATGAAACCGAAGACCAAGATACAGAAAGAGGTGGCAAGACTTTCCGCCAACCTTCGCCCCATATCAGCGACACAAATAGATTGGGCATACCGCCACTGCGTTGAGCATATCGGCTACCGCACCAAGAAAGGGAACATCACCTGTTCCGACTGCGGTCACGAGTGGCACAGCGACAGCGGACTATGCGACACCCTTGAAGGCTGCACCTGCCCCAAATGCCATGCCGAACTCAAAGTGCAGGACACACGCAGACGCATCTACAAGGAAACGCAGAATTTCAGCGTGATAACCACCTGCAAAGGGTATCAGGTAATCCGCGTGGCGCAGGTCAGATGCGAGAGCAGGAAAGGCGAACCGATGCGTTTCTACTGCCACGAGGTCGTGCAGCGTTGGATTTCACCCGACGGCAAGGTTACGGACATGGCGTTGCTCCGTGGCTTCCTTTTCTGCTATTGCGATGTGTGGGCATTAGGCAGCGATATGGAGGTAAGACCGCACAACAGCCTATACGATGATGTGGTGGCAAGAAGCTGTGCATATCCAAAGATGAGGATATTGCCCCAACTCAGACGTAACGGCTTCAAGGGCGATTTCCACGGCATCTCCCCCGTGCGTCTTTTCAAAGCCTTGCTTTCAGACCCAAGAATTGAAACCCTTATGAAAGGCGGTGAGATTGAGGTCATGAAACACTTTCTTTTCAATACCCGTACTGCCGATGAATGTTGGGCATCATATCTGATTGCCAAGCGTCACAAGTATCAGATAGACAACCTCTCAATGTGGTGCGACTATCTGCGTATGCTCAAAAAACTCGGTCAAGACCTCCGTAACCCGAAGAACATCTGTCCCGAAGATTTCATGGCGGCACACGACAACGCAACCCGAAAAATTGAAGCCATACACGAGAAGGAAAGAGCCGCAGAGCAACGCCGTTGGGAGATTGAAAGGCGTGAGCGTGAGCAACAGCGACAACTCCAACGAAAGAAAGATGCGGAGGATTTCATCGCCAACAAATCCAAATTCTTCGGCTTGGTAATCACGGACGAGGAAATAATCGTCAAGGTGCTTGAAAGCATAGACGAGTATTACAACGAGGGCAAGACGCAGGGCATCTGCGTGTTTGGCAGTGGATACTACAAGAAAGCCGACACCCTCATACTATCGGCAAGGATTGGCGATGAGATTATTGAAACCGTAGAGGTGGACTTGCGAACCCTCGAAGTGGTGCAGTGCCACGGCAAGCACAACCAGGACACCGAATATCACGAGCGCATCATAGACCTTGTGAACAAGAACGCCAACCTTATCCGTGAGCGGATGAAAGCGGCATAGCATAACCCCTAAAACAACATTGATATGGAAGTAAGAATTGAAAGTATGATTTGTGTGTGGGATGATGCAATCCCCACGATGTTCCTTGAATTTGTGAACCTCCTCACTCTCACAACGAGTGAGGGGGAATTGAGAAAGAGCGTAAAGGAGTTTGCCGAGAAGCACGAACTTGACAAGTTTTTCCTTTACGGCTTCGGCTCACACCATTTCTACCTGCACCAACGCTACACAAGCAACCCCGAAATGGTGATGAAGAACAGAGTTCTGTCAGTACATTTTTAACCATCTAAAAAGCAACATTATGACAACACGAATGACCATCAACGGAGTAAGCACCTGCGCGGAAGCAGGTACGGAGAAATACGAGCGTTTCCAATCGGGTATCGGAAGACGCAGGCGGACACTTGTGCAGTACGACTACCGCCACCCCATAGACAGAGAATTGTTCTCTTGTGTCAAACCCACGTTGGACGAGTGCCGAGCCGCACGGGACAAGTGGCTGAACGCAAAGAAGGGAAAGGAGGACAGACTATGAACACGACCTATCAAACGCTGATAGTCAAGTTCAGCGAACCTATCACGGCATTGGACGGTATCTTTGACGATACCGGAGCGTGGGGAACGGACACCCTCAAGGGGTGGATAGATGATTACGAAAGCACACGTTTCACCGCCACCGACAGCCATACGGCAGTCATCACGAGCGAGTACAATATGGAATGTGTGAAAGAGTGGCTACAACGGCAGACCCCCATTTCCGAAATGCGAGAATTTTGAACGGGATGGCGGTGTCCGCACCGCCAATACTTAAAACCCTAAAAACAAAAGATATGATAGCCAAGACGATATTACAGCAGATAGGCGGAAAACGCTTCACCGCCATGACAGGTAGCCGTGATTTCATAGATATGGGCAACGGCTTACGGATGAGCCTTGCAAGGAACAAAACAAGTGCCAACCGCCTTGACATCATCTATGACGAAGGGGCAGACCTCTACAATATGCGCTTCTACCGCAGGACGTTCAGCAAAAAGACCTTTGAGTGCAAGACAAAGGACATTGCCGTACACGAGGGTATCTATTTTGATATGCTGGAGGAAATGTTCACGATGGTGACGGGACTTTACACACGCTTTTGAGTGGCGGGGCGGCGAGAGCCGCCCTACTTTCTTTCAGTGAGCATGATGGCGGACAAAGAAAGTAGCAAAGAAACCTTTGTCCAATCTGCGATAACTAAAAAATCCGCAAGTAAAACTTGCGGAGGCTATATATTGGGTCGTTATTTTTTGGTGGAGGGGAATGATAATCTCGAACCGTTGAACTACACATTTCTGCTTCGTCTCCATTTCCCCCAACGATTTGATACGTTCAATCATTTTTGTTGTTCCTTTCTGAATTTTCCTAAATACTTTCTTCATAATTTCGCTATACTTTTTATGGTTAATAACTATGTTTTGTATTGCTCTCACAACACTTACAACTTGAAGTGTTATTTGGAAACCGATAGGCAAAAATGGCTCAACGATGTCAATTAACGAGAAAATCCTACGATAATCTATCAAGTGATAGAGCAAAAGACGTGCCAAGTTAAATATGGCACGTCTTTTGCCAGTTTTGTCAGTCCTTTTATGGGATATACAACAGCGCAAACTCCGCCTTTCTCCGTTTGAGCAGCATGGCGTGGCGTTTTCCTTTGTAGTTGCAGAAGGCTATATACTCACGGTAGATGTTCCTGTCACCAGCTTCCAGCTTCTTGATTAAGGTGCTTTTGGGGATTGTTTTGCTGCCTAACAGCTTCGCCGGTCCCACATTGTAAGCTAACGTGCCAAGCAAAATCGAATCAACCCCGAATTTACGGAACATGGCGACAAATTTGCGCAGGTCTTTCCGCAAAAGTTCATCCGCATCCCGTTTTGTCATGGTTCGTGCCGAATACTTCTCGTTTGGCAAAAGTTTGTGACCCCAACCGACGTATGGGTAGTGTTTTTCTGAGTGCCAGCCTTCAAAGTAGCGGCAGCATAAAAAAGCACGTTCCATAAGCGGCAGTCGGTAGATTGCCGCCTGCCCGTCCGTTCCCTCTTGGCGGCTGATCTGCGCGGACACAGAACAGACCGTCAGAAGTGAACAGAGCATTGTCATGAATACACGCATCATTTCAACAAGGGGCTGAAGTTGCCGATGGGAACGATGGTAAGATCGTCGTCCTTTACATTCCTGTTGTTGAAGTCAAATTCCAGTTCGTAGGAGTTGCTAAAGTTATCCTCCACCACCACGATGAAATTATGCGCCTCATCACCCGCCGCCGTGTAGTACAGGCGGAATTTTTCGTTCTCCAGCAGGTAGCGGTCGTTAGGCAGGAAGGTGATGCCGTTATCCATTTTGAGCGAGCCTTCCCCCTCGAACTGGAAATAGCGGATGGTATAGAGCGTACCCGAAAAGTCGCCCTCCTTTTTCAGTTCACAGCGGATTTCCACTGTCTGCCCCTTTACTACCTTGTTCGGCACGGGCATGACCTCCACCGTGAAGGGATAGGACTGCTGCACATCAAGGTCGTATGAACATGATGTGAGGCTGCACACGGCAGCGATTACGAGGGTGAGAATGGCGATAACGCCGAAGGATTTTTTATTGGATTTTTTCATCGTGATTTTTGTTTAGAGTTTTATTCTTGTTGATTTTTTCGGATTGAGCGACATAAGGTAGTCGTTCAGATCCTTGTGATTTGGATAGAGTGCCGATTTGTCCATTACCTTGTCACCGAACTCCCTTTGGAGCCGGGCAAGGGCGTTGCGCCTTGCCTCATCATTGTCGAGATAGCACAGAAGCAGCGGATAACCGGCGAGTGTCGGAATAGCCTTGCCGATATTGGCGACCGAGTTTAGGACAACGGTGTCGGTGCCGTCATTGAAGCCGAGGCGTTCAGCCGAAAGGAAGTCTATAAAGCCTTCAAAGACATTGCACCGGGAGTTACCGTTGGCAATATGTGTGATGTGCTTTGGCGGATAACTCCCTTTGAATAAGCTGTTTCGCAGTTCAAATCCATGTGCGTTATTCTCAAAGCCAATGGCATAGTAGGATTTACCGTGCAGTTTGTAATCCACCTGCATACAGTATCGCAGGGCGATGTCGGCGGGTATGCCACGGTTGGCAAGATAACGCAACAGCGACGGCGATACCAGCCTTGACACCTGAACATTCTCGAATGTCGGTTCTTCAACGAATGGCAGCGGCTTGTATGGCTCTGCAACGGGCAGATTCATCGTTTCGGCGATATATTTTGCCTGCTCAATGAAGTCTGATTTTCCTGACATTTTTCCGGCAAGAGTGAAAATATCGCCGCCTTCGCCTTCGCCAAAGTCGTACCATACCCCTTTGCTTGGTCTTACATGGAAAGAGGGCTTTCGCTCATTTCGGTACGGGGCATAATACCACTGACCCTTGCTGTCGCGCCCTGTCGGATCATAGCCGAGATGGTGGAGAAAATCCACAAGGGATATTCCTTTGATAGCGTCTATATCCATAGGCTAAAAGCGAAATCTGCGTTTGGGCTGTTCCTGCCGGGGCTGTTCTCTCGACGGCTCAACCTTTGCTGTCGCTTTGGGCGTTTCAGGTTTGCCGACTGGCATGGCCACCACAACATTGCACTCGGCTTCCTCACCGTTGGCGGTCATTCCGTATATCTTGAAATCTACAAACCCTTTCATCTGCGCTGCGATATAGATGTTCAATTCGGAGCGGTTGCAGCTCCCGGTCAACTCGTAGGTGAGATCATAAATGCCCCCGTAATATTTTTCAGGTTCATTGCTGTCATACCAGCCATTCTTTTCGGTGTCCACCACCATAGTAGCGTTGCCGTCAGCTGAATACGGGGCATTGTATGTCAGGCGGTTGCCTTCTCTCCTTGTCGGCTCATAGCCGAGAGCCTTCATAAAATCCTCCAATGGAAGATTTTTGATGTCAAGGTCTATCACAATCAATCCCATAGCCTTATTCGATTATGAATTTGATACCGACACCATACTGCGTATGGAAATGCCCGGTTGAGTTGCCGAATACAAACCGCTCTTTCACATTGGCTGTTAGGGCTATTTTATCCGAGAGATAAAAATCGGCTTGCAGAGTGAGTGCGCCACCATATATATAAATGCGTCACCGTTATGGAGCGTAGAGCCATCGGGCAACGTTTTATCGCCCCAGTTCACTGTTTCATAGCCACCGAGAGCCGACACACCGCCATATAGGTGGAATGTCTGCGAATAGTCGCTGACAATGTGCAGGTTATATCCGACCTCTCCTGTGAACTGTGCCACGGGGATACGACCTTTCTCGCCGTATGGCTTGTAAGTTTGAAGATACTCGCCGCCAAAAGACCATGTGTTGGCGTTGCCCTTGAACACGGAGTAATACACTCCGAATGAATAACCGCAGTTGCGGGATTTGCCGGTATAGAAACCGTCTGCCATGTCAGCCCTGATTTCAACCGCCGACATACCGGGGAGGCATCGCTGGGCCATTGCCTGCCCTGCGAACAGGGCAAGCATGGCAACGATTATGAATATCGCTTTTCTCATAATTTTTAGTCTGGATTTTTGGATTTATTGAATGGATAACTCATCAATCACGTTGGCGCGAACAATATCCTCGTTCTCCACCACAAAAGACTGATGGCGACCGCCTTCTTTCTCGGCGACGTCGATAACGAGCTGCTTATCATCGGGGATAGTGAATTTCTCCAGAGCGAACACAGTGCGTTCCGATGATTTTCCGGGTACCACCACTACATAGTTCTGGGCGCGGAGCGGTTCAAGCACCTGCTCCTGCATGGCGGTTCGCTTGATAACCTTCTTATCCACGATTTTGAATGATACAAAATCAATGTCGAATGGGATATTGCTGGTGTTCTTTATCTCGGTATGGAAATACAGTAGCCCATTGTTGGCATAGATTGATTTCAGAAGAAACTGTACTCCGAAACGCTTGGAGCCTATATGCTTGATTTCGCGTTTGTTCTGCTTGTATATACTTTTCATAATCAGCTTGACAAGCATAGGACTCTCGCTGCCGAGGCGTTCAAGATAGATTTCCTGCGCATTGTTGGGGCGGTTCACCGCTTCACCGTCATGTATGAAGTCGGTCATCTCGATGTTGAGCAACAGTGGCTCTTTTGCGAATTTCACGTTGAATGAATAGTATGATCCATCCTCGGTGATTACCGACAGGTTTGTTTCCTGTTTGAAGGACTTGAAGGCGGATTTGACACGCAGCACGTTTTTCGCTCCGTCGGCAAGACCGGCAACAAGGTTTTCATTGCCGAGGTCAACGTACACTATTTCAGATGGAAAGATGATGTGCGTGGTTTTCGCATAGCACACTTCGAGCGCATGGGGCTGTATCATGCGGTCAAAACCGACCTTTCGGGTAAGACCGCTGAACTTGTCGCCGTCGGTATAGTTCTCGCCGTACACGTTCATGTCGTGTTCATCCTTGTCGCGGCGCGATGTGCCATCGCTCTGGTTGCGTTTCTGGTTCCAGTGTTTGGGGTTCACTGAACGACCGATTGTAAACTCCGTCATCTGGCCTCCGACCGAGATACGGGCATAGAGCGGATATTCGCTCTTTTCTGTCTTTGGCTTTCTTGCGTAGAAAGTCAGAGTAAAATAAGAATCTGGTGTCATTTCTCTGTGGGTTTAATGGTTATATAAATATAATCATTTTCGCCGACATCACCAAACGAGAAAGAACATCAAATATCACGGATATGACTGATTGGACGGCTCACGCCTGTATTCCACCAAAACCGTGAGTCCGGCTCACGGTGCAAAATGGTGCAAATCGCAGAAATCGGTTTCAAACAGCGTTTTGAGCGGGGAATTATGGTTAAAGAATATTTCAAGAGTTAAATAGTGTTTAGAAGCTCTGAAAATTGCGACCCCAACCGGGTCAAAGGTTCGTTCCCATACTCAAAACCCCACTTTGTGAGGTGTGATAACAGCTTAACTTTCGGTGTTTCAGCCGACTCACTGATGATTTCTGCCAACCGTGAGTCGAATTACTCACAAACGTGAGTACTCACTAATGACTCACTCACCACCTCTGTATTCTGCGCCATTCTGAAATTTTGGCAAAAATAAAAAGCACTGAAAATCAAGTGATTTCAGTGCTTTGCGGCGTTTTGCCATTTTGCTTTGTGACCCCGGAGGAGTCGGGGCTATATCATTTAATAACGCTGATGGTCAAAGAGTTATAATTGGAGATATAAGTATCATTCACCAATCATTCACTCCACCAAATCAATGTTCTGCGTCGATTTGTCAACCGATTCAGTGCTGCAAAGTTAGCTATAAATCTCCGATATTCAATGGCATCACGCGTTAAAAATCCTTGGAGATAACTTAGTCTAAACGTCTTTTCAATTAACACAATGCAATATCAAATCACGATAGCACATTTGGAGCCTTATGGCAGGAGCAAGAATTTCCATGCCGGAATAACTTCGATTTTTACGCCCTCCATTTCTACAATTCCTTCATCATCGTAGGTCACAATTATATTGCGACGGCACGACAATCGTGACTGCAATTTTAGCAATGCTTTCGTTTCACGTTCAAAAGTGCCTTCGGCATCATTCATCGTATAGCATACCTGAATGGCGACCTCCGTCTGTGGAATATAGAAATCCACTTCAACCCCATGATTGTAGAAATAGACGGCATCTTTTGATCCATAACTCGAAATCAATTTCAGAGCCACCATATTTTCAAGCAGCGACGTGCGTATGTCAAGAGCCAGCAGGGAGATTATACCGTTGTCGATAAAATAGTATTTCGGATTGGAAACTTTATCCGCAAGACTATCAGCAATATTGGTGACCGGCAGTATAAGATACGCTTCGGAAGCGTAACCCAGATAGTTTATCACCGTGCTTTTGCCTATCTTCGTTCCGGTAGAGGCCACAATATTTGTCGCGCGGGTAAACGACAGAGGTTGCTTTACACTTTCCGCCAGTTTACGGAAAAGGATCCGAAGGGCAAAAATATTCTCAATCCTGTGGCGGGCGGCTATGTCCCCAAGAAATATCTTCTGATAGAGGCTCATGAGATAATCTCGCTTCACCGGCAGCGTGGCACATTCCGGGAAACCGCCGAACTGGAAATATTCCTCGAATAATCCCATAAATTCCCCACGGGCAGTTGTTGTCGCAGTCAATAGTTTGTCGGCGGGATTTTTGCCATTGGCTCTAAGATATTCATCGAACTGCATGGGGAACACTTCACGGGTCATATATCTGCCACCGAGAGCCGCGTTCACATCCGTGGACAGCATTTTCGCATTGCTTCCTGTAATGAACACCGTAAATTTGTTGTCAGCTATCCTACGCGCAAAACGCTCCCAGCCATCGACATTCTGAATCTCATCAAGGAACAGCATCGGGCGTTTTTCACTCAATCCGAAATGGACTTCAAGTATCATGTTAAGGTCATCGACGGTCATTCCTGCGAGACGCTCATCCTCAAAGTTGATATACACTATCTCATCCCAAGTGTATCCTGCGGCAATCAGTTCCTGAATCTTTCCATAAAGTATATAGGATTTGCCGGCGCGACGCGCACCGACCAACACCTGACGGTCAAACCCGTCAAGCGATATTCTTCGTTTGATAACCTCGTGACGCATAACCTCTTCACGGTTTTCAAGCATCACCTCGCGGAGAATTTCAGATTTTATCATTGTGGATATTGTCTTAGTTGCAAGACAAAATTAGGCAATATTTGTCTTATATACAAGACAGGAGCTAATATTTAACAACTCAATTTTATAGTTTTTTTCACTGCGGAAACGGAAAGAGGCGTGGCGGCTCACGGTGTCTGCGTCGGGTGTGCCGTCCGGCGGGGGCCGGTGGCCGGCGGGGGTC
>CAJJOX010000056.1 GCA_905193485.1 uncultured Porphyromonadaceae bacterium
CGGTGCGGGCGGCAGTCTGTTTGCCGAAGCCATTGCCGAGGGCGCGGACTGTCTGCTGACCGGCGAAGCCAACCACCACCATGCACTGGATGCCAAGCGGCTGGGACTGTCCCTCATTGCGGCGGGGCATTACGCCACCGAGTTTCCGGTGACCGCCGCCGTGGCGGCCACCCCCCCCCCCCGCCCCACACATAGCACGCACCGTGTGCCGCCGCGCCGAACGACGCATAACCGCCCTGGCAAAAACCGCTCCGGTCGACACGTCGGTCACACGGTTCATCAACCGGCTAAGCGACTATCTCTTTGTATTAGCACGATTTAACAACGTCAGTCAAAATATCGATGAAATATTTTGGCAGAAAGATTGTTAGTTATCATAAATTCACTACTTTTGCGGCACAAAAATCACAGGCCGCAACATCATGCCCGCCACGGCTCACCCTCCCCGGGACATCTGCCCGCCACGGCCTCACACAAACGGAATCAAAAAAAACGACTAAACGAAAAAACCATGTACTGGACACTTGAACTCGCATCAAAACTTGAAGACGCCCCTTGGCCTGCCACACGCGAAGAGCTCATCGACTACGCCATGCGCTCGGGCGCACCACTCGAAGTGATCGAAAACCTTCAGGAAATCGAAGACGAAGGCGAAACATACGAATGCATCGAAGACATCTGGCCCGACTACCCCTCCAAAGAAGACTTCCTCTTCAACGAGGATGAGTATTAAGCGGTAGCACTTTCAATGCTTTAGATAACACAAGGAGTTGGGCATTCTTAATCGGGTCCGACTCTTTTGTTTTTCTGCCGCGCCCGGTTCTGCGCCCTTTTTTCATTCACAGCCAAACACAAACCGATAAAACCATCCGATGAATGTTGACCACAAAGACCGTCTGATCGCCTCATGTGATAGAATGATTGGAAACTGCGACAATGCCATATGCCGCAATCTTAATGAAACAGACGCCCTGGATCGCGGTCTGCTCTCGACAAACATCTTAAGCCAACTCCGCAATCTTGTCGATCACATAATCTTAAGAATATATCTGACATATAGCAAAGATAAGACCTTTAGAGATAAAGAATACGACCGGATTGTGGATGGACTCAATTTCGTGAAAGCCAATGGCCGATACAAAAATATCAGAGATTTCCACAATCTGTTGCAGATTTCGGCATCGCACTACACACTGGACGAAGAGAGCTCCGAACGACTGATGCTCAAATACTATGTATACTTATGGCGCCTCCGTAAGTTTGCAAAAGAAAATCTTGGAATCGGCATTCTTAAAAACCTTGAATTATTTCCACTTGACACCGACCGTTCACTGACGCAGTATCACGCGGCTATCTCAAACTGCATAACCCGTTTAGACCTTTCAAATGCTCCGACATCAGAGAATCGGTTCTACATCTATCGATGCAGACCAATCATAGTGGACGACACGTTGTTTTATGAGTTGACATTATCGCTGGCCAACGAAAGATCAAGCAAATTCGACCATATCATTGCGTTCTCCGACCAAGAATTGGCCCCTTATTATGCATTGCGCATACGCACCACAATCGCAGAAATAAACCTGTCCGGAATGCACATTCCCATAACCGTAGTGGTGGACTGGGAGCCGTCCATAAGGATATGTGAGATACGCAACCTCGGGAAAATCGTAGGGCTCGACATCCCCGACAGCAGAACCAGAGAATACCGAAACCTTATGGAATTCCTTAAACGGAATCCTTATTCATTGAATGAAATTGTATCTTCGGACGACAAGCTATTCCATAATACCATATCGCACATACAGCAAGGCAGCCGAACCTCATATATTTCAACACTGTTACTGTTGTGTCGACGAATAATACAAAAACGACAACCGGGCCACAACATTCTTCGCTATCTGCTATATAGGGTAAGCAATAAAGTTATACGGCAACAATATAATGATGTTAGATGCGACCTGCTGTCAGGACTGCATCTCGACATCAGAAGCAAACCTTTTGATGGACTACCGTTCAGTTTTTCTCTTTTCAATCATAATCCCAAATACGTCGACCTGCTTGCCTCCATTCCCGCTTCGGAACATGAACCGGAATTCCTTGCCCATCGCCTGATTGTAAATGCCGAGCAGAAAGGCATCCTCTACACTCCGGATAAAGAGTTGGATTGCTTTGAGAATCTGCAATCATTAGCGACGTCATACAACAATCGCCTGTATCGCAAACACACGTATGCAAAAATTGAGTTTTTCAAAGGATTTGCCTATATTCAAAAATACGAATCAAACGTGCACGAAATATTGCTGGCATTGAAACGCCTGGCCAACGGCGGAATTACCGACTACTCCACTGTTGCGGAAGCGTGGATGCAGGCGCCGGGCATAAGCATTGATTCCAAAGAAAAAAGCGATGCTTTGAAAAACTTGTTTTCCGACTCCAGAGTGGCATTTGTCTACGGTGCCGCCGGAACCGGCAAATCAACATTCATCAACTATTTGTCGCATATATTCTCCGAAAACGACAAATTCTATATAGCGAATACAAATCCTGCCGTAGAGAATCTGCGCCGTAAAGTAAACGCGGCGAATGCGTCCTTCATGACCATATCAAGCTACTTATGTCGGAGATCCACATCCTGCGACATATTATTTGTCGATGAATGCAGCACGGTAAGCAATGAGGATATGTTGGCAATTCTGAACAGAAGCCGGTTCCGGCTGCTTGTCCTTGTAGGAGATATGTATCAGATCGAATCCATTCGTTTCGGCAACTGGTTCAACGTGGCCGACTCCTGTTTCAAGGGGAGCTATAAGGTCAAGCTTACCCAACCCTACAGAACTTCAGACCCTGATTTGCTGAGTTTGTGGGAGAAAGTCAGAAACCTTTCTCCGGACATTTTGGAACACATTGCCCGCAAAGGATATTCTTCGATCCTCAGCGACACGATATTTTCCAAAAATGAAGATGACGAAATAATCCTTTGCCTGAACTACGGAGGATTGTATGGCATCAACAATCTCAATCGCATACTCCAACGCAACAACCCGCATCCGGCGGTACAATGGGGCATACACACTTTTAAAATCGGAGATCCCATATTATTCAATGAATCTGATAGGTTTCTTCCTCATTTGCACAATAATCTAAAAGGAATCATCATAGACATCCTAAAGGAGGAACGAATAATCTGCTTCACTTTGCAGATAGATAAAGTGATCTCTTCATTCGATCTGGAAAACACCCAGATTGAATTCGTATCCGCAACACCTGACGGAAAGGGTACAATAATCAGAATCCATGTGGAGGAAGAGGCAGACACCGATTCGGATGTGGACATTTCAGACAGTATAGTTCCGTTTCAGATAGCATACGCTGTATCCATCCATAAAGCCCAGGGGCTGGAGTATCAGTCGGTAAAGATTGTTATCACGCGTGATGTGGAGGATATGATCACCCATAATATCTTTTATACGGCAATTACGAGGACAAAAAGCAAACTTGTAGTCTATTGGAGTCCGGAAACCGAAAAACACGTTTTAGAGCACCTGAAACCGCAGTTTAATAAACAGGACTATGCCATTCTCAAGTCAAAATATCCGGATTTAGAGCCGATGCGATAAATCTCCACAGATATTTACCCTCGACCGCCCTTACCATCGACAATGCAGAAAAGGATTCCGATTAACGGCATCCAGATCCGGGATATCTTTCCGAAACCCAGATATCTCTATCTGCGATTTCTATGATTATTTCTTTTCCCTTTGCTTTTGCCCATTCTATCCAGCAGTTTCTTTTCAAGTTTATATGCCTTGTCGAGCTGTGGTTCTGTCAGAAAACCGCTGTAAATGTGATAATATTTTTTGCGGAGGTCAAGAATTTGCTGGCTACGCTCAAGGCGTTGCCCGGTGGTCAGCCCCTTACGTGAGCCAAGTGCCCATACTTCGCGCTGATACTGACAGTATGTTTCCACATATTTGTTAGTCGTCGATTCGTCAAGCGCAAGCTCTCGTGCGATGTATTGAGCCTGCTTTGTAGCCAGTTCTTCACGCGACTGCCGTTGTCCGCCGTTGTCTTGTGCTATTGCTGTTGCTCCACTCGCCGCTACTATAAAGGCGATAATGATAATTCGGAATAACTGTTTCATAATGCGTTTGTTATTGTATTTGGTTTATATAATTTTCTCTTTGGCTATATGATAGCTTGCCTTGACACTTGACGGAGTTGAACCGATTATGTTGGCAATCTCTTCATATTCCAGTTCGTCGTAATATCGCAGGTTGAATGTCAGTTGCTGTTTGGTCGGTAACGAAAGGATCGCGTTCTGCAGTTTCACAGCCTCCATATCAGTATAATTGACATATTCCTCATCTGCTATCGTTCTCGCTTCCGATGACTCGTTGTCGTCAATGGAGATTATGTTATCATGTCGTTTGCCAATCAGCCTGAGGGCTTCATTGGTGGCAATACGATAAATCCATACATTAAGGGAACTGTCGCCCTTGAAATTATCGATTGACCGAAATATCCTGATGAATGTTTCCTGTGTAGCATCCTGCGCATCAGAATGATGTATCACCAGACGCCGAATATGCCAATAAACAGACTCCCATTTTTCTTTCATGAGTATACGGAAACCGGATTCGGGATCATGCCGGAGGGCATTGATTAATTCAGCATCTTCGATCATGAGCTTTCGCCAGACATAATATAGAATTTCTTTTTACCTTCAACGATTGACAGGATAGGAATATTTCTATCTAAAACAAAGGCGTCAAGTTCTGCCTCTGCCGCATCCTTGTTGAGCGATGTTATTTTTGCATATTGCTTGACGGAGAGCCGTGGATTATTGTTCAGATAGGCTAAAGCCATTGCCAACCGTTCTTTCTGGCTGAATCGGTTGCTTACGTGTTCAGTAACATCATGATGATGCACCGGAGTGGGGATGACCACGACACGCGCCGGGTGATGAATGTGATGACGATGAAGACGGCGAGCGTCTGCCTGAGTGCAACCGGCTACTATCAGAGCCACGATTGCCATTACTTTCAATTTTGAGTTGATATTCATGCTTTCATTTGTTTTAGCGTTCTATTTATATGACCCGCCCAAACATCAGTCGTCAAAAAAAGGTATCAAAATTTAGCATACGACACTGATTACCAGCCATACAAACGATCAGAATTTGTTTGTATGGTATGAAGTGCTGGCTGATTGGAAGTTATTTGCCATATACGTGCCTCGATTTCATAAATAATAGGTAACTTTGCATATGGAATCTTCGCAAGAAAACAAAAAAATTCAAGATAAACAGCAGTCTAAAAGCCTCCAAAAACACGATGGCTTAAATGACAGTCAGCTGTTATCCATAAATATAGAATCTCTCATATATATTATACGAGACGAACAGGTCATGCTTGACAGTGATCTGGCAAAGTTATACAGAGTTGAGACTAAGGTATTGAACCAAGCAGTTAAACGCAATATCCAACGGTTCCCAGCGGACTTTATGTTCCAACTTACAAAGGACGAATGTTTGAGGTCACAAATTGTGACCTCAAACGGAGGCAGAGGTGGTTCAAGGTATATGCCATACGCTTTTACCGAAAATGGAGTTGCAATGCTCAGTAGTGTTCTGCGTTCAGAAAGAGCCATAGAAGTAAATATCCGGATTATGCGAGCATTTACTCTAATGCGGAATTTCATCAAAAAACATGGCTCTCTTTTTCAGAGACTTGACCGTCTTGAAATGAAACAACTAAAAACAGATGAAAAAGTTGACACAATACTGGATAGACTAAATAGGTATGATGAAATAAGAGAGGGCATTTTCTTCGACGGTCAGATTTTTGATGCGTATGTCTTCGTTGCTGATTTGATTCGCAAAGCCAAACATAGAATCGTGGTTATAGACAGCTACATTGACGATTCGGTGCTGGTGCAACTGTCTAAAAGGGAACCGGAGGTGACTGTTGATATTTACAACGGTAGAATTTCACAGCAGCTCCGCCAGGATGTCGAGCGTCATAACGCTCAGTATCCCGGAGTGACCTTACACGCTTACAACAAGGCTCACGACCGTTTTCTTATAATTGATGAGGAAGTCTATCATATCGGTCATTCGCTTAAAGACCTCGGCAAGAAACTGTTTGCGTTCTCAAAGATGGATGTCATGACCGGGACGGAGCTGTTGTCTAAACTGTAAATATCTACGATTAGAGCGCTAAACGCATTCATAAAATTGAAAGAGTAGTGGTGCGATAAAAATCTAACCACTGTTATTAAAATATTAGTATTTAGTTAAATACAAGAGACCATTGATTTTTTGATTTGAAATTGATTTATTAGTCTTGTTGTCCCCAAACATCAAGATTATGAATCAGGGTAAGTATGTTTTCTCTCAGGTCATCGAATTTATACCGCGTTACCAGTTCGATAAGCATGTAAGGCTGTATACTGTATAAAGGAGATTGGCATGTAAAGAATCCCAACAGTTACAATCACCTCCTTCATCTGCTCTTCGGACAGCTGACGGGCTGTGATCCGCTACGGGACATCTGTCTATGTCTGGAGGCTCATTCAAAAATGCTATATTATCTCGGTTTTCGGAAAACAGTCAACCACACATCTTTGTCGCGGGCTAACGAAAGTCGGGACTATCGAATTTTTGAAGGTTTGGGCATTTATCTCATAGGATTGGTAAGACCTATGTATTCAAGGCTAAACTGTCTGAGATAACCATAGACAACGTAATCTATGCGTTGGACTCCACAACCATATCAACCAGCATAAAACTTGCGGCATGGGCATTGGGCAAATACAGCAGAGGCGCTGTAAAGATGCACACATTGCTTGATCTGCGTGGAAGCATACCGGCCAACATCCATATCACCGACGGGAAATGGCATGACAGCAACGAACTTGACATGCTTTCGCCGGAACCATTCGCCTTCTATGTGATGGACAAGGCTTATGTTGATTTCAAGGCTTTGTTCAGATTCCATCAGTCTCAGGCATTCTGGGTATCCCGTCCGAAAGAGAACATGAAGTTCATGACCATCGGGCAAATGGAAATTCCAGATGCAAAGTCAGGCATCATAGAAGACTCCCGGATTCGGGTAACCGGATATAAGTCGAGCAAACTCTATCCTGATGACATGCGGTTTGTACGGGTATATGACCCGGACAATGACACGATTGTGGATTTTACACCCAACAACTTTGAGATCAGCACCTTGGAGATATCCAATCGCTATCGTCACCGCTGGGATATAGAAGTTTTCTTCAAATGGATCAAACAGAATATTGTTGTGAAGACCCTTTGGGGATTTTCCGAGAATGCTGTAAAAATCCATCTTTGGACTGCTGTCCTCGCCTATCTTACAGTCGCTCGAATAAAGGCCGATTTTAAAAGCCTCTATTCTATAACCGAAGTGGCGACCCTGATCAGAATCTCTGCTTTGGAACGTGTCGAGTTACGACAACTTCTAATCAAGCAAGACTTGTCAACCAATTCAAATCAAAATGTCAAAGGACTCTCTTTATTTGATGATTTCTAAACTAACGCGATTTTATCGCACCAGTAATATTTCTGAAGTACTTATTATAGTCCTATTTATAATCTGTCTCAATCAAGTCAAAGCCTTTCGGGAGTTGGACTTCTTGCATTGAGGTGCCAAATTCTGCGTTCATCTGCGCTCCGGAATTGTTATAGAAGGTCCACTGCAATTCCAGCATATCCTTACGTTTCACTCTATTTGAAAGTTCGTGTCCATACATTTTCTCTGGAAAAGGTCTATTAGAAGCCTCTATTCCTGTTGCCTCAAAGCGATATTTCCCTTCATCGGCATCAGCTTTAAGGATTAGACCCGGCAATCCGCACAATTTCCATGGACCGTCATGAATCGGTATCTCCGGAGTGAACCACACTTTCCAGTGCCGCCCATGATAGTCGGTTTCTGCCAATATACATTCGTATCCGAGGATATTTAGTGTAGAATCGGAGGTTTCCCAGTTTTGTTCGTCCATGTTTTCTTCGTAGTGACCCAGTTCTCCAGCGGCTTCTCCATAATACGTTGTTTTTCTTTCACCAAAATTTTTAACAACGTATATTCTTGAACCAGGGAGCAAAGACGGTCTCTGTCCTGCTGCATTTGCTGCTTCAACCATACTGTTGAACTGAACAGTTCCTTGTGGGGTTGAAAGCATTGAATCCACAGCGAGAGTCATCGGATTATAATAATGAGAAATATCACCGTTAGCCAACAATATCATTTTTTCTTTCTTATTGGCACCTGTCCAGTTTTTGTAACGTTCGGTGTACTCCACTTTGATTTGCGCATTTTTCTGCGCGATAACTGTGCTTACTGTAAAACACAGAAGAAGTAATGTGATTAGTCTGCTCATTTTCTAATGGTTAGTGAGAGAAGCAACTGACGGCCTCGGAGTTGACGCTGCGACTCGAAGGATGAGAGTTGCGAATAAGTGGTGTAGTTGTAGCTTCGTTTGTTGAGTATGTTGGTGAGCGACGCGGCAAACTCTATCTTCTTGTTGAGCTGAAAGGTTAGTCTGGTGTCAAGCATCACCAAGTTCTTATAGTTATGTTCGGTCAATTCGTTGCGGTAATGCTCGCCGCTGACTGTCCATTGCCATTTGCGGTGTGGAATGAATGTCAGGCTCAGTTCGTTTTCCATCGTCGAGAGCCATGACTCGCTCAGGCCGTTCATCGTAAGGCGGCTGTCGGAAAAGTCTATCCGGTAGTCGAAGCTGAACCAGCGGCATGGATTTCCGTTGATTTTGCCTCCGACACTCCAAGCGGTGCTGACTGAATTGACAGATTGCTGCTGTGAAAGCAGATGCGATTCATTGCGGCTGAAGGAGCCGTTCACATTGCAGCTACCGCGCATGAAGTCGAGGGTCTTGCCGAGGCTGCCCATCGCCATAAGTGTCTTACCGTCGTTCTTGGCGTTGGCATAGCTGTAACCGACATAGTCGCCATAAAGCTGCTGTGCCATGGTATATGGTACGTGAGTCCACGACTGCATTACCATACCATTGGCAAATAATCCGTGGCGGGTGTGTTTGTAATTGATACTTGCAGACACGTTCTGAGACGAAGAATTGTAAAAGTCATCCACGCCGGATTTCAGTGTGCGGTAGTTGGTCATTATGAGTCCGGGGTGAATAAGGTTGAGATTCATCGGTGAGCGTCCAAGACCGCCGCGCAAGGTGCCTGAAAAGCGGTTGTTGGGTTTCCAGTTGAAACTTAGTGACGGGGAGAAATATACCTCGTCGCGGTTGGCAATCGCTTTGTCGAAGTTATAATGGGCATAACTTATGGGCAAATTGAGCGAGAGATTCACCCGGCACACCCAATATTCAAACTTAGGAGTGGCATATACGGTGAGACAGTTGGTGTTTACTACATTTTCAGTCAGACCAGGAAGTTCCTCCGGCAATTTGGGCAGTTGCGAGTCCATAGAGCGGAGATAACTCTTTATGCCACCTTCAAGACTCAGAGTCACTCCCTTAATGTTGAAGGCGTAAGCCGCGCTCTCATGCGTATAGAAGGCATGGTCGGAGATATGCTGACGAAACTGCTGACTGTTCATGTCGAGATTCAGCGTCTGTGGCAGGGATTCCCATTCATTCACGCTCTGAAATGTCACCAAATGTTTTCCCTTGAAGCGCTGTATCATCTTGAACTTGTTGCTGACATAGTAATACGGCAGCTTTGCAGACTGGCCGTTGGGTAGAGACCCGGTTGTAGTGATGCCTACATCATTCCAGTCTATGTCTGTCTGGAGCGTGTTGTTGATAAACGCCGTCTTTTGGTTAAGCTCATAGATGAACTTGCCGTTCAGGGAGTGGCTGTGTTCCGTGCCGCTCCGGTTTTCGGTGATTATGCGGTTGCCATCGTCAAGAAAATAAGTGGTGATGTTAGAAGCGTCGGCTGTCACGCGATTGAATGAATAGTCGATATTGGCCTTAAACTCGCCGTTTTTCAACTTCCAAAGACTGTTGGTAGATACCAGGAAGAAGCGGTTGAACAGTGTCCGTTTATCACTTAGTGACGGCACTCCGGGTAGTCCGATTCCGATGTATTGGCTGAGTCCTGTCTGCCGACGGTCGGCGAAGAAATCCGTGCTTGACGATGCAAGGTTCTCGCCGGTATTGTTGGTGCGCAGGGTGGTTATGTTCTGGAATCCGGGCATCACTGCCATAGCGAACAGTTCACCGTCCCATATTGCACCTTCGGGCTGCCACGACCAACCTCCTCCGGCATCTCCATGGAAAGTCCAAGTTGCTTTCGCCTTGTTTTTCAGTTTGAGGTTGATAGCGGCCTTGTCGGAAAAGGATATGCCAGATAGCACCTGCATCGGCTGATGGTTCTCCATGACCTCGACCGCGCCCACATCCTCATGGCTTATGCCGTTGGTGGCTATGCCATATTTGCCTCCGAGAAGATCTGAGCCTTCGATGTAGAACTTGTTGATGTCCTCGCCCTGATACTGTATTCTGCCATTGTTGGCGACATCTATTCCGGGCATACGCCGCAATACATCACCGATTGATCGATCCTGCTGCTGGGAGAAGCTGCCGACATTATAAGTAATGGTGTCACCGTGTTCCCGTATGCGGTCAGCTTTGACCGTTACCTCTTTGAGTAAGGTGGTTCCCGGTTCCATATGGACGGTCAACGGGAAACTCACGCTGTCAAGTGGTATAGTTTTCTTGGCGAACCCCATCATCGACGTCTCCAGCCTACAGTTAGCCACTGACGGTAGAGACATGGAAAATCCTCCATCGTTTTTGGAGGTAACGTATTTCTTTATTTTCCCATCTGACCCTCTAATAATGACGGATGCTCCGACCAAAGGTTCATTACTCTCAATATCAACGACAGTACCGATTACGGTGACTTGACCCGCCACATGAAAGATGGTGAGTAGAAATATCACGAATGTGATTAATCGGTTTTGCCTATTCTTTACCATAAAATTTTAGCAAAGTTCGGCATAAATAAGAAGATCGGTCTTAACAAATGTATAGACCGCCTTATTTTTCGATATCAGTATCTGGATTTTTGGCCAGTTCCCGTCTGATGCGGCTTAGATGATTAGGTGTAATCAATAGAAAAGAAGACAGGTCTTTCAATGTGACAGTCTTGACGATTTGGGGGTATTGTTCACACAATTCAACATAACGCTGACGAGGCGACTTGCGATAGAGATTAAGCAACCGCATGAGTACCATATTAAACAGCGATTTGTATTCATCGGACAAAGAAGGGGAAAGACATTCCTTGAATGTCTTTAATGACACTCGTAGTATCTCGCAATCAGTGCCTGCGATGATTGACATCTGGGAGGGTTCTCCGATCCTCTGATGGACTGTAAGGAATGCCATGAGCGTTTCCGTGCAGATAAGATCATTGAGGATTTTGCTGCTGAGAAGAACATTGAATTAAAGGGCTCTGTGGATGGATGGACACAGGAAGAAATGAGAGATTTCATCGAGGAACATCAGATCCCATGTCCT
>CAJJOX010000057.1 GCA_905193485.1 uncultured Porphyromonadaceae bacterium
AAAAAAAAAAAAAAAAAAAAAACCCCCCCCCCCCCCCCCCCAGCCGTAACTATGTAGGACACAATTTTCAAGAAGACAGACCAATTTTTCTTTGATTTTTCAGACATAATAATAAAGTTTAAAGGGTTAAAGTTGATTGTTTAATTCATCAAAGGTTTCAGATCGCTTTACATGGGCGGCGACCTCACGACGAAGATGTATCTCATAGTTAGAATAAAGAGTAGAAAAGTAAGCAGAATCATTAGAAGCATAGTAAATATGATCATAAAGATCCGGATTGTCATATCCGAGAGTTTCAGCATGATGGTTGAAATAATCATACTGTAGTTTCATAAGATCCGAGAATTGTCGAGCAAAAAATTGATGATAAAGGTTTATATAAAGCTGATGACAGTGCTTACACCAAGAGGTGGAATTAACAAAGCGATGTATGATCTTTGCTACGCAACGATTTTCGGGAATACCAAATAAGAAAAGATCAAGGGAATCACAGGATCCTCCAAGATCTCGAAGAAGATGACGGGATACTTCAGTAGGAGTAATAATATGAACACGGGTAGAAGAGGAATCCCTTACAGGAAATAAATTATAATCAAAAGGACGGGGAGCGATACAATGGAGAGCATATAATCCAGCATAAGGGTTATCTGGATAACCAGTACGAGATCCCAAAAAAAGTTCATGTCTTAAAACATGACCAAGTTCAGGTAAGTAGACTTCAGTACAATCTAAATGGTAGTGCTCTGTGAGGTAGTCTCTGTAATCGGGGAAGTCTTCGACAGATTTGAATTGCAGAATACGAGATATGAGTTTAGAAATTGTAGATACAGATAAAAGCCGGTGGCATAGGAATTTTGGAAAAACTCTTCGCCAAGATGAAGACGGAAAGGGACGATCGATTGTAACCTGCTCGTGTGTGTGTTTATCGATATATTTTGTATGATATAGGATATCACCTTTGGAGAGCATATCAGGTACGTCATCGACATCGAAAGCTTGAGAACCAATCGGAACAGAGATAGATTGTAAATGGAAAGGACGGAAGGGGGGAAAACAGAGAAGAGGCGGTAGGTCAACAGGGCTCGTAACATACTTAGACACGTATTCCGCTGTAGCTTCGCAGTTAGATACAGGGGACGAGATTTTATTACCGAAGGAATCAATTGGTAAAGATTGCTTTCCCCATGAGTCAAACACGCCTGAGTTATTAGACCACTCTGCGACGCGTTGAGAATTGAAAAAGAGTATGCCGTGGTAATGCGGTCTGAACGTCGTAGGACCATATTCACTACATATGAAATAAGTGAAACGAAGATCTTCAGAAACAAGCGAGGGCTCACGAGAAATATTAGTACGAAGACGTTTAACAAAGTCTTGAACATCTTTTTTAAGCGAAACAGCAAATGTATAGGAATTATCATATATTTTATTACCGGCTACGTTAGAAAGAACATAATGAGGAAAATTATCACTTATAAACTTACGATTCTCATAAAGATAAGTGTCAAGATCATCAGAAGAAAAAAGAGAATAAAGAGGAACGCGAGTAGAACTACCAGTATGAGAACCAAGACCACGAGTACGAGTACGAGTAGAAAAAGCATGAACAAACAACGGCTGATCCGAAGAAGATCCGGACGTGCCACAATTGTTAAGATCCGAAAGAGTAACAAGCGGAAGATGCTCATTAGAGTAGGTAAGGGTTATAAAAAGACAACTATATTTACCACAAGTAAGATGATGAAACAAACGAGATTGCCATGATGTGGAATGACGTTTATTACAAGAAATGCAAGAACCACAGGGAACGTAATCAAAGAGATCTGAATCACCACGATTAAGCTTAATCGGATGAAGGCAGGTATCAAAGGGTCGGTTATATGGCTCTCGCATAATAAACCAAATAGACTCAATGAAGAGCGATTAATGTTTAATGTTTAAAACTCTGTTTCAACCGAGTTAATAACGATAGTGTGGAATTCGTCAAGGTGATTATTAATAATGTCAGTAACCTTAGATAGTTCCGTAACGATAACACGAGGTTTAATAGGGTTTTCCTGAGTTGAACGAACATCAATTAATGTAATTGAAATCATAAAATTTAAATTTGTAAATGAATAAATATGTTGTCGAGGGCAAAGATAAACAACTCATAATTGACATTATGTTAAATTTAGTCAGCTGGATTTTTGATGGGGTCTATTCAATAAAAAATGTTCGCACCGACCCTATTAATTGAATTGCAATTCATTGCTATCTTATAATCCTCGTCATCCAATCGCGAGACTCTTTAATTTAGCTTCGACAATGTTTGGCAATAACTTAAACAAGAACTTTTACTTAAGAGCAGCCTTTTGGATTATGGAATAACTGACTTCACTACTCTGTCCACAAAAAATGGACGGGGTTAAAAATTAAATAATTCGGTTCACTTGAATCACAGAGGGCATTGGCATTCTTGAGATTCGATTTGTCGAAAAGATCACGCAGATAGGTCTTGTCGGTCAGCTATATTCCAAGTGTCTGAAGGCCTTCGTAGATGTTGCGCTACAGTTTCATATCGTGCTACACGATTGCCACAAGGCAATAAGTGATTATGACACAATAGATTTATTTCAGTAACTTTACAGTCTGATTCAAAATTTCTCTAAAATTTTTTATACTTTCAGGGTTAGGCTTTTGAGAAGTTGTGGTTTTAATAAGTGTATGACGACAATGAACGACATAGAAGGACTTTTCCGAAGCAACTATACGGCCATGCTGGCGCTGGCGATACGCCTGCTGCATGACGCTGAAACAGCGCGAGACATTGTGCACGATGTCTTCGAGTCCGTGCTGTCGGAAAACCTGTCCACCGTCACTCCCGCCTATCTGCTTACGGGTGTACGCTTTGCCTCGCTGAAGCATCTCCGCAGCCTTTCGCTACGCGAGCGATTCAACAATCTCTACGCACTTGATCTTGACGAGATTGAAGATGACGAATGGCCCGACCCGGAGGATGTGGCGCGGTTGAACGAGCTGATAGACCAATCGTTGACCGTGCAGGACAGACGAGTAGTGAAAATGCGCTTCAACGAGCGTATGTCTTACGATGAAATCGCCGGACAATTAGGTATCAGCGAGGTGACTGTCTATAAGCATTTGCGTCATGCAATGGATGTCTTACGTCAAAATTTCAACCGCAAATGAAAGACAATATCGACCGGCTCCTCGACGCACTGGAGCACCCCGAAAAATATAGCGATGCCGAGGTTGAGCAGTTGCTTACCGATCCTGAGGCACGCGAAGTCTATGACATACTGCGAAGGACAGCGGATGTTTCCGCACCTGTGCCTGAGATAAATATCGACGATGAATGGCAGCGCTTTGAAGCAAAGCAACCCAAGCGCAGATCCAATATCCTCCATTGGCTATCCTTTGTGGCATCGCGCAACGCCGCAGCGGTTGTAATCGCACTTGTCGGCACCCTCGCTGTGGTGGCCGCCACTATCGGTGTGACCCGTTATTTCATTGCCGATAAAGAAATGGCACAGACAGAGCAAACAGGGCCGCAGAAACAAACTGGCATAGCCAATGCCAACGTTGCTCCGACTGACACCATTCCTTCTGAAACGGCTCCGCTGCCCGAAACCATTGTATTCAAAGGAGAAAACCTTGAAAAAATCCTTGCAGACATATCCGGATATTACGGCGCGACGGTCAAGTTCAATCAAGATGCCGCCAAGTCTCTAAAGTTATATTTTGAATGGGACCGGTCTCTGCCTCTCAGTGAGGTTGTAGAACAGCTAAACAACTTCGAGCAAATCAACATTACACTCACCGACAAAGTATTGACCGTAAAATGAAACGTCTTGTTATTCTCTTTGCGGCGATGCTTTGTGTCGCCACAGCCTTTGCGCAGAAGTTCAGCTACCGCTTCAATCATACACCTCTCGCCGATGCGCTCATGGAGATTGCCGGGCAGCATCCCGACATTCACATCAACTTTATTTACAACGAACTCGACAAATATCCGGTTACGGCAAACATACATACAAACGATGCCTACGATATGCTCAGACAACTGATCGGGCTGAATCCGGTATCAGTTATCAAATCCGGCGGCAGATACTATGTGGAAGCGTTGCAACACGGCAAGTTCAGCTACCGCGGTCGAGTCCTCGATGAGGAACACCAACCTGCTCCGGGAACGACGATATTGCTTCTTGCTCCCAAAGACTCCACTGTCATCACATACGGTGTGGCAGACAATAGCGGTCGCTTCACCATTCCTTGCGACAGCCGTAATGTTATCGCAAAACTAAGCTGCGTAGGCTACAAGACCTCCTACCGTCGCCTGACAGACTTCAACATAGGTGACATAATTCTTCCCATTGATGCCGTAGCGTTGCAGCAGGTCAATGTCGAGGGGCAAATGGCATCCGCATATTCTGATCGCACAGTCTATCTGCCTTCACAGCGTCAGAAAAATGCCGCGCAAAACGCCATTGACCTTTTGCGACAGCTCGCCATTCCGCAAATCAACATCAATCTCGTTGACAATGCGGTTACGACACCGGGCGGACAGAAAGTAGCGGTCTATATCGACTATATCCCTGCATCGGCAGAAGAAATCGAGGGCATATTGACATCTGATGTGCGTCGTGTCGAATATCTAGATTTTCCTACTGACCCGCGTTTTCAGGGCAACGAGCATGTAGTCAATTTCATCATGCAGAAATACGAATACGGCGGCTACACCAAAGCAACGGTAAATGAAAATTTCCTTGTGGGAAAACTGTCAAGCCGCGCTTCGATATATTCAAAGTTCGCATATAAGCGAATGACATACGATTTATATGCAGGTGCATCAAATCACGACATCAGACATTCAGGTACGTCAACCATTGGGAACTATACTCTTGAAAACGCCGCCGGCGAACCTTACGTTATTACGCGAAATGAAATATTCGACAACTCTCATTTCAGGTATAACCAGTACCCCGTTACGTTCAGAGCCATTTACGATTCCGACAAAGTGCAGATTGCAAACACTGTCGGCTTTAACTTCGATCAGTCGCCGACGGCTGAAACATCCGGCAAGCTGTCGTTTGTACCCCGACAGGCAGAAGACTACTCATATAGCAGATACGAGCCTTATACCAGCCGTTATATTATATGGTCTGGCAATTACTATTTCATTCTGCCCCGAAATTTCCATCTTAGCGTTTCGCCAGGCATAAATTACGGACACACAAACAACAATTACCGCTATCAGACTTCAGCCACCGATGCCATAGTAAACGACTCCAAAGAAAATGTATGGCAGTTCAGAGGAAGCGCCACTCTTTACAAGATATTCACCGACCGACAAAACGGCTTCTTCCGCGCTTATTACGGTTCCACATCCAATGATGTGAATTATTACGGCACATCTCCTTACGACAATGATTTCCTCGACACCTATGCCGGAGCCGCACTCGGTTACAGCTTCTCCAACAATCAATGGAATGTGAGTGCTGATGTGGCTCTGCAATGGGAGAAGAACAAAATCAACGACCAGTCCGTTTCGGAAATTTATCCTCTTGTAAATGTATCAGCCGGATTCTCTCCTTCACAGAAACATTCTTTCCGCGCATACTTCCATTTCGGCGCGAACTATCCCGGTGCAAGCGAGAAAACGCCGAATATACTGCAACAGAACGAACTGATGTTCTATACCGGCAATCCCGAAATCGGACTTTCCCGACAGGTTACATTCAACCTGTCTTACAACTGGATGCCGTCTAACAAATTCTCGGCTTCGGCTTTTGCCCAATACTTCGGAGAATATAACCTGTATGAGCCTGTTTACGAGCCATACGACGGTGGGATTGCTTTGCTTCGCACTTTTGAAACTGACGGGGACTATAACCGTACTCAAATCGGTATGTCGTTTAATTACAAACTGTTAAATGGCAAACTTCAACTTGCGGCATCGCCCTCAATTTCAATCTATCGTATGACCGGATTATTTGACATTAAACGGAGTCCGTTCACTTGCAACGCATCAGTTACTTATTATCTTGGTAATTTCTACTTTCAGGCATCGTACCAGACAAGAAACCTGACAGTGCAGGGCAACCGTGGAGTAATATATAAAGACCGTGATTTCTACCAGATACTCGCAGGATGGAGCCGAGCAAATTGGAATATCAGGGTAAGCGCGATGAATCTATTTCGCAATGACTGGCTCTGTGCTACTAATACGTTGTCAACTCCTTTATATTCAGAAACGCGATTCGTTGACGGGAACAACTTTCATCGCCGTTTGAACCTTTCGGTGACATACACTTTCGGTTACGGAAAGAAAGTACAAAGGGGCAACGAGGTCGGAGAACAATCAGGCGCATCTTCAGCTATTATGAAATAATCTACAACACATCACATGAACAAACTGTTCCTGTTTTTACTTACTCTCCTTGCACTTACGTTCAGTGCTTGCGATGATGATGCTCCAGACTATCCTGATACCAAACTAATCAAAGGGCAATGGCAATTAGTTGAGGACGGGAGCAATGATAATCCGCTTATATACCGTTTTACTACCGACGGCGAAAACACATGGTCGTGGGGTGGACTCGTCACATATTACCTTTTGCCGGACGGGACAGCCGATTTCCATAAGAGATACACATGGCACGTTTCAGATCCTGCGAATGAAGATGACGGCAGGCCACGCCTCGAACTCACTTGGTATGACGCTCCCAACAGTGATAATCTATGGGATGCCACGGAATACTATATCATCGTAAAACTGACACCGACAGAAATGTGGCTGAAGCCAGACCAGATGGGAGTCCCCGATGACATCAAGAAATTCATCCGGCGCAATGACCTTCCGGTTACCTCACTACAATTCCCCAACCCGTAAAACAGCTTTTCATACAAAAAATGATGAGGGTGATGACAATGTCACTAATTTAATATGGACGTTTGAGAAAACCGCTATCCGACTTTGTTTGATGTGAAAGATGATGACCATCCGGACACCAGTACGATGAGAGAATCTCTTATCCCCCCTACACTATCACGAAAATGTTTCTTCCTGTCAGGCATTTGAATGTAAGAAATAGCATACAATGCCAGATTATATGTAAGCAGAGGGTGTGAATCTTTTGATCTCAAAGCTAACAACTCCGGAGAAAATAGAACAACGGCATCTTATATCATAGACTATTAATTTTGTTAAAAAAGAGGAAATATTTGCATGGACTGAATAAACTTCATATCTTTGCAAAGCAAAAGCGACGATGCAGGCTGAAGAGTCGGCTAATTGTCGAAGCTAAATGCAAGGCGATTTAGTGTAGTGGCCTAGCACGCCACCCTCTCACGGTGGAGACCTGGGTTCGATTCCCAGATTCGCTACAATCGCAAAAGAGGCTTTTTTTAAGCCTCTTTTTTAATATACTAAAGCTCCCATACCGCGTGAATCAACAGCAGCAATTAGTTTCAGCCAGGCCTAATGGACATTTCGGATGATGAAACCTTTGTAAGAGGTTGATTTTTTTTATATCATTGCGAAACAATGACGCATGGTAAAAAACAATTGTCATAATCAATCAAAAAGACCTCGATTTTTGAAATATGGATACTGCAGCTGAGATTATCGAAACAATGATGGAAATGCGTGATGACGGTCAGGCACGGCATCTTATGCGATTTTTCAAGACCGGTAAAGGAGAATATGGTGAAGGCGACCGTTTTCTCGGATTGAAAGTGCCCCAGACCCGTATGGTGGTGAAGGCGGCAAGGAAAGACATGACATTTTCAGAAATTGAAAAGATGCTGTATTGCCCATGGCATGAAATAAGACTTGCCGGATTCTTACTGCTTGTCAATGCGATGAAAGAAGCCACCCTACCCCGCAAAAGCAGGTCATCGACATCAGATGCACAACGTCGAGATGCAGTCGCGGCCTTTTATCTCAAACATGTACGCCAAGCCAACAACTGGGATCTGGTCGATTTGAGTTGTCCCAAGATATTGGGAGAATGGCTGCTCCGTCCAGGCGCCGACGGGAGAATGCCCGATCGAAATGTTCTCGACACACTTGCCGCCAGTGACAATCTTTGGGAACAGCGGACGAGCATCGTCAGCACATTGCAGCTGATAAGGCAACGACAATATGACGACACCCTGCGCATCGCGGCAAAGCTCCTTGAGCATACGCACGACCTAATCCATAAAGCCACAGGCTGGATGCTACGTGAGATTGGCAAAAAAGACAAAAATACACTTGTCAATTTTCTTGAAACGAATCATGACAAAATGCCGCGGACAGCACTACGATATGCCATCGAAAAAATGGATCACGACGAGCGAAACTATTGGCTTAACCGACAGACACATGCATGACAGGCAACAGACAGCCGCCCGGATATAACAGTGACAAATTCATGATAAATCATATGTATGTGAATAGCGGTAATGGCATTTTTTCGGTTGTGAAATTCCTTGATTTTTATTATTTTTGTCCATGCTTATCCTGTATTGCCCATGAGCCCGTTATTTTCTATCATAACCGTCACCTATAATGCTGAAGCCACGCTTCCGGCCACTTTGAAAAGCGTTTCGGAGCAGACATTTGACGACTATGAACATATCATAGTTGACGGAGCATCGAAAGACAACACACTTGCACTTGCCCGGAAAGATGCCACAGACCGGATGCGGATTGTATCAGAACCCGACCATGGTATTTATGATGCCATGAACAAGGGGATGGGGCTGGCAAAAGGCAAATATTATATTTTCCTCAATGCCGGCGACGCCTTTCACAGTGCCGAAACGCTTGCCGGAATAGCTACAGCCATCAAAGAGAACAATTTTCCGGGAATAGTGTACGGACAGACTCAACTCGTCGATTCAGAGCGCCGCCGCGTCGCCGACCGACACCTAACAGCGCCTCAAGAGCTTACTTATGAAAGTTTTGCCGAAGGTATGGTCGTATGCCACCAAGCATTTGTGGCACTTGCCCGAATAGCGCCACTTTACAATCTGAAATACAGGTTTTCAGCCGATTATGACTGGTGTATACAATGTCTGCAACATTCGCGCCGCAATGTTTATGTGCCCGGTATTATGATCGATTATCTCAATGAAGGCACCACGACAGCCAATCACCGGGCCTCATTGATAGAACGATTCAAGATAATGAGCTTTTATTACGGCATGACCAAGACAGTGCTCCGCCACTTTAAATTCATTCCGCGCTACATATCCGCAAAAAGACAGATGAAATGATATTACACAACACCACATTCGTAATTACGCCAGCAATCGAGCTACAGTTTCTGCATTGGATAAGAAACGAATATCTGCCCGCGATACAATCAGAGGACAATTTTCATGATCCGCTACTGACAAAGATCAAGCCTCATGCCAATGTAGATGAGGAGGAGTCTTTGAGTTATGCCTTACAGTTCAAGGCAGCGGATGAAGAGGCCGTAAACGTATGGTTTGCCGAAAAAATTTCTGAAACATTGTCGCGGAGCCAACAGCGCTTCGGAGAGAATATGCTGATGTTCAGCACGATCATGGAAATAGTCTGAATCGATGGATAAACCACAAGAGAGCTCATACCGCACGAAGCTTGCCGAATATGACCGCATCATCATAGGTATCGACCCCGGCACTAACGTCATGGGATACGGAATCTTGGGTGTAGCCGGGAAAAGACCTGTCACGATAGCCATGGGAGTGATCCAGCTCAACAAATTTGAAAACCATTATATGCGGCTGCGCCGCATATATGACCGAGTGCTTCTGCTGACAGAACAATATCTGCCGGACGAAATGGCCATAGAAGCGCCATTTTATGGCAAGAATGTCCAGTCTATGCTTAAACTTGGCCGAGCACAAGGTGTGGCGATGGCCGCAGCTCTTGCCCGTGATGTCCCTATCACGGAATATGAGCCGAGGAAAATCAAAATGGCGATAACCGGCAATGGCGGAGCCTCGAAAGAACAAGTGCGGGAAATGCTTCGCAGAATCCTCAGCATACCCAAGGAAAATCTCCTGCCGCAACTCGACTCGACCGACGCTCTGGCGGCAGCCCTTTGCCATTTCTATGAATCGACGCGTCCGCATGTCGACAAAGGCTGCTCATCGTGGAAAGAATTTATAGCCAAAAATCCCGGCCGCGTGAAATAAGGTGATAAAGCATTGCGAAATAGTAAAGAAACTGTTGGATGGATATCGGTTTTTGACTATATTTGCAAAGCAGCAACAAACGCTTACGAACCTAAAATCTAACAATACATGTACAAATTCGACAAACGAATCGTCATCACCCTTGATGCCGGAGGCACAAACTTCGTGTTTGGCGCCATGCAGTCAAACGATTACATCGTTGATCCGATCACAATGCCCTCAAACGCCCAAGATCTTGACCTCTGTCTTTCAACGATGGTCAGCGGCTTTGAACAGATCATTTCCAAGCTTGACCAGAAGCCGGTGGCCATAAGCTTCGCTTTTCCCGGACCGGCGGATTATCCGCACGGAATCATAGGCGGCTATCTTCCCAACTTCCCGTCGTTCCGCAACGGTGTAGCACTCGGGCCATTTCTTGAAGAAAAATTCGGCATCCCCGTGTATATAAACAACGACGGTGATCTCTTTGCCTTCGGTGAAGCACTCGGAGGCATTCTGCCCGAAATCAACAGCCGCCTTGCTGAAATGGGCAGCACAAAGACCTACAGCAATCTGCTGGGATATACATTCGGCACCGGTTTTGGCATCGGCATGGTTATCGACAACCATCTCAACCGCGGCAACAACTCATGTGTCGAAACATTCTGTCTGCGCCACAAAAAATACTCCGAAGTGTTTGTCGAAGAAGGTGTCGCTATCCGCGCCATCAAACGCGTGTATGCCGAAAAGTCGGGCGACATCAACCATACATTTGAGCCTAAAGACATTTGTGACATAGCTGAGGGCAAACTTGAAGGCAATCGTGAGGCGGCCATCGCTGCATTTGAGGAATTTGGCACAGTGGCCGGGGATGCCATAGCGACAGCCGTCACCCTTACAGACTCGCTCGTTGTGATTGGCGGCGGCCTAACCGGCGCAAAAAAATATTTCATGCCGTCGCTTCTGGCCCAGCTCCGCGGAGTGCTCCATTCGGTAAGCGGCGAAGAGATTCCGCGTATGCCCCTTAAGGCGTTTGATCTTGATGATGAGGAAGAGTTCGTTCAGTTTGCTCACGGAGCGGCTCGCCCGATCAAAGTGTATGGCACAGACCGTACGGTGATATACGATCCGCTAAAATCGACCGGCGTAGCCATATCAAAACTCGGTGCAAGCAAAGCGATCTCGATCGGAGCCTATTCATTCGCGCTTTCCATGCTCGACAAAAACGTCTAAAACGATAGCGCTAAAATCATAAGGCGTTGCGGCAGAAACCGCAAC
>CAJJOX010000058.1 GCA_905193485.1 uncultured Porphyromonadaceae bacterium
CTTCCGATCCCCTCGGAAGCCATTTTCTGGATCGGATTCACCGCATGGGCCATCGACGGCGGTCTTCCCGTCAACTGGCTCACGGCTCTCATAGTGCTGGCGATGTCGCTGATGATGGTCAGCAACATCGGGATGTTCTCGCTCAAATTCAAGAATTTCAATATCGCCGAAAACATCAAGCGCTATCTTATCGTTATTGCTGCGGCGGCTTTGGTGACGTGGCTCGGCATTTCCGGTCTGATGTGGACGATATTGCTCTATGTCGTGCTTTCGATGATCAACATAAGCGTCACCTATACCTACACCGACGATCCTAAAGACTGACCGCGGCTCTGCGGCCATTCATCGCACAGCGGATTTCAGCCGCCCGGATGTCATGACGGCCCGACGCGGACTCCCGACGGTGCCAAAAGAAACTTACAAACGCTTACTCAACGCTTTATCTTCTATCACCAATGGGCACTTTTTTCCTTGCTCTATTAATATTGTTTGTCGTCTATCCTTTATGCCGTGCCGCATGGGCAGTCTATAAACTGCGCCGTCAGGCCCGTCGTGCCTTCGAGGATATGAACCGCAAACGCACGGCCGAGCACCGGCGTCGCGAAGCCGAAAATCGTCCTGCCGGTTGGCAGCAGGCTTCACGCCGCAAGATTTTCTCAAAAAATGAAGGCGAATATGTCGAATGGGAAGAGGTGGACATAACCGTCGATGCCGGAGCCGACACCGCGCGCTCGTCGCGGCGTTCGCGCGATGTCGAGGAGAAGCGCATAGTCGATGTGGAATGGGAGGATGTAAAGCCATCGAAATGATCAAACAAAACGCCATGTATTATATTGAAGAACTTTATGATTTTTTCGACAGGCTTCAGACCAATAACAACCGTCAGTGGTTTGAGTCAAACCGTCCGCTTTACGAACGTCTTCGCACTCTTTGGCTTGACGATATCGACCGCATGATCCGCCTCATGGCCGAGTGGGATCCCTCGCTTGCCGCGCAGACAGCCCGCTCGTCGGCCTACCGAATATATCGTGACACCCGCTTCTCTCACGACAAGACACCATATAAGACGTTTTTCTCCGCCGCGGTATGCCGTGGCGGCCGTAAATCATCCTATGCCGGTTATTATATCGAGATCGGCAATGCCGTGAGCTACGCTCAGGGTCTGTATGCCGGATTGTGGTGTCCCGACAGTGCAATACTCAAGAAAATGCGTCATGCCATCGTCGACAACATCGAGGAGTGGAATGATATCGTCAACGCGCCTGCCATGCAACGCGATTTTCCCGGATGGTGCAGCTCGACGCTTAAGACCATCCCCAAAGGATGGGACCGCAACCATCCGCAGGCCGAATATCTTCGCATGACTGACTATGGCAAGTTCCGGCCTCTCGACCGGGCTTTCTTTCTCGACCCGTCGTGGCCTGAACGTGCCGCCGCACTTTTCAGCACGCTCGCTCCGTTTGTGGCGTTTCTCAATTATTCCATCGACGAATAAGCGTAAAACAGATCGCTGGCAGATATACAGAAGCACCCCGTCGCACAATAGGCGGGGTGCTTCCGTGTATGCATATGATGATGGCGCAATTATTTTACCGGGCGTAGGGCTATGGCAAAACCGCCGCCACGGGCCATGTGGAGAGGCAGCACATCGTTGGATGTTACATTTATCGTGCGTATGCTGTAGGCCTCGGGATTGGTGGCATAGTCGGCGTCGGGGGCTTCGGTGTTGATCGTGGCGCGGTATATGGTGCCCGGTGTGAGGAAGTCGAATTTCAGGTCATAGTCGCGGGCTTCGCCGTTGGTCACGCCGCCCACATACCAGTCGGCGCTCTTCTTGTCCTGGCGTGCCACCACGATATATTCGCCGGGTTCCGCGTCAAGATAACGGCTTTTCTGCCAGTCGACCGGCACGTCCTTGATAAATTGAAACGCATCTGCTTTCTCGGCATAATGTTCGGGCAGGTCGGCCGCCATCTGCAATGGCGAGTACATTGTGAGATAAAGGGCGAGCTGATTGGCTATAGTGGCCTTCTTGTGCTCGTTTGATCCCGGAACGAATGAGCCGATATCCATGCGGAAAATGCCGGGCGTGAAGTCCATCGGTCCACCCTTCAGACGGGTGAACGGGAGAATGGTGACATGGCCGGGCGACATGTTGCGGTATTCGGTGCCCATGGCGCTTTCGTTGCCGATGAGATTGGGGTAGGTGCGGGCAAGACCGGTCGGTCGCACGGCCTCATGGGCGTTGACCATGATCTTGTGGTCGGCGGCTTTTTTGACGGCGTCGAGATAGTGGCGCACTGAATTCTGGTTGTAGTGGTTCTCGCCTAAAGGAAGTATGTTGCCCACATAGCCGCTTTTGACGGCGTCGTAGCCGTAACGGTTCATGAGATCGTAGGCCTTGTCCATCCAGCGTTCATAGTTGGGTATGGAGCCGGAGGTCTCATGATGCATTATCAGTTTGATGCCGCGTTTGTGGGCATAGTCGTTGAGCGCTTTGATGTCGAAGTCGGGATAAGGGGTGATGAAGTCAAACACAAAGTCTTTTTCCTTGCCGAACCAGTCTTCCCAGCCGATGTTCCAGCCCTCGATGAGGAGGCCGTCCATTCCGTTGTCGGCGGCGAAGTCGATATATCGGCGCACGTTTTCATTGTTGGCGCCGTGCCGCCCGTTGGGTGTGGCTTTGGAATAGTCGAATGTGGCGAGATCGAAGTTTTCGGCATCGGTATAGGCCCATGAACTTTTGCCGGTGATCATCTCCCACCACACGCCCATATATTTCGTGGGATGTATCCATGAAGTGTCGTCGAGTGCCAGAGGATCATTGAGGTTGTAGATGAGGTCGGAGGCCAGGATGTCGGTCGCGCGGTCGCTCACCATGATGGCTCGCCACGGTGTCGAGAACGGCAGCGTGATTTCGGCTTTGTTGCCGTTGCGGTCGGGCGTCAGCCATGAGGTGAACACCAATGTGGAATCGTTGAGCTCGAGATGCATGGCCGGAAAATCGACAAGCGCCGCCTCGTGGAGGTTGACATACAGTCCGTTGTCAGACTTAAGCATCAGCGATGTCTGCACGCCGGTAGGCGAGAAGCCTGTCTGCGATATGTTGCCTGTCTTTTCGTCCTTGAGGTTGTGGGCGCGTATTTCGCTCAGACGCGAGCGGGTGTATTCATATTCCTGCGTGTCATAGTCGCCCGGTATCCACCATGCGGTCATGTCTGACGGCATGGCAAACTGTGTCAGCTCGTCGGTGACGGTGAGTTCCTTGCCGTCAGCAGCCGGGAAACGGTAGCGGAATCCGACGCCGTCATTGTAGGCGCGGAAGTCGATACTCATCTCGAATGTGCGTCCGCCGGTCTGTTTGGTCAGGCCTACGGTGAGAGCGTTATAGTAGTCGGCGATGGTGTCGTTCTCGCCCCATACGGGCACCCACGAATCGCGCACGGTCTTGCGGTCGGTGCCGCTAACCGTAAATCCGGTGCCTGCATTGATGTTTTTGAATTCAAAGCCCATGTCGGAAGTGTTGACTACAGGCTGTCCTTTGTAGGTCACGGCATAGACCGGTGTGCCCCCGTCGCGGAGGTCGAATGTCAGTGTCACGTTGCCGTCGGGCGAACGTAGCACCTCTTCCGCTCCGACGCATAGCGGGAGCGTTACGGCGATGGCCATCGCCATCACAACTCTACGATAGTTCATAAATTTTAGCTGTTTGATATTTTACGCAACAGGCCCTCAGGCCTTTTAGCTGCAAATTTAACCAAACAATCCGACTTTTGCAAAACTGCTGTGCTTTTTGAGTTACATTGATCCACGACTCTTTCATTTAAAAATGATTTGAAATTTCAATATTTGAGATTTTCAGGAAATTAAAAGCAATTTTCAACGTCACTCCACAAGACATTCCTTATATATTTCAAATATCTACAATGAGAATGATAGTCATTATGCTTTTTATCTAAGATATATGGAGATTTCAAATGAATAGACTTGACATGATGAATCAGACAAGTCTAAAAAATCTCAACTTTGAATTAATCAGAGTTCTTTCGATGCGTTCTTTTTTGTTCATATTCCTGATAAATGGCTGCATAAGTTCCGGTTTTATTTATATAGCCCCATACATCATTTTTTGTCGTGAATCGCTTTGACAACAGGATAGTTGGAGATGTCGATGAAACTGAATTTACCCTCTCCACTGGGGAACAATCCGTGCAAGACCGGTATCGGGGTTGAATGGGTGAGCGTTTTCATATTGATAACCGATTTGAAGCACAAACGTGCCATTGGTATAGTTTAGATTGTAGTAGTCGAAAGCGTTATGTCATAGGTTGTAGTCTGGGTTTATGCATTCGATGGACATGGAGAATTCCATTCTGTAATGGCTCTGGGCAAAGAGCGACAGGCTACTTGTAGGACGGAAGTGTGAGAAAAATTGCAATTATGATTTTTCATATGCAGGAGTCCGTTATTCCCCGGGAATGGCGATGACTCTGAAAGACGATACCATTCCGGGGAGATTATGGTTCAAGCATTTACAACTATTGTAACTTTTTAGTGTCAAGAGCCAGTCTGACTGATTTTACGCGAATATATCTGTCGTAGTCGTCGTTCCCGTAGACGACAGTCTGAAGTTCGGCCTTTGTGCCTGCTGGAAGAATAAGCTTGCCGTCAACCACTTTGAAACTTTTGAAGTCTCCGATTCTGGCACTTGTCACTTCCGCGCCCTGTTCGTCGCAGCCAATCAGCATCAGAGGCAATATCAGATATTGCACATCGTGTGAGCCCAGCCATGAATCAGTAACCTCCAGAGAGATATCTTTCGCTGCCTCGATTTCACCCTGGACATCATATACGGATCTTACGTTGTTGGCAAATTCCTTGAACGACAGGCTGACTGGGTTCACCACCTTGAAGTCTTCTCCGGGAGTGATCTCGATGAGACGTCCGTCGAGTTTCTTGCCCGCTTCCTCGATCTTGGCGCGATATTGTTCTTTAAGCTCATCGACCTGCGCCGATTCTTCGATTTTGTCACACTGGGCCTCATAGTCAGCGTAGATTGCCGGAACCTCGCCAAACACAAGGCAGTTCTCATAAGGAGCACCTCCGCCTGAACAGGCAGTTAGGGCAACGGCTCCCAACAGAGCCATCATTGTCTGTTTGATTGTTTTCATGTTGTCTTGAATTACTTAGTGCTATTATATTTATTTGATAAAAAGGTTGTTATATCATATGGTTTGAAAGGAGTACTGAAAGATTGTTCCATCTCAGTGAATGATTGTGGATTAATAAGCAAAAGTCAACGTATAATCCTGCTTTTCTTGATATATCCCTTCTCGATGGCTTTTACAATCAGATCTGCCACATTGACCGCCCCAAGTTTGGAAAACAACGATTTGCGATGGGCTTCCACTGTATTTTCCGTAACGAACATAGCTGCTGCTATTTCTCGCGAGGTTTTACCTTGCGAAATCTGATACAGCACTTCCAACTCTCTTGTTGACGGATGTAGGCTATTGTCTCCGGCTGCCTTCAGAGCCTTGAGCACTTCTTTGCAGTAATAGTTGTTGCCGTTAAGGATTTCCTCAATGGCCGTTATAATTTCGCTGCCTTCACCCGATTTATAGATGATTGCGTTAACTTCTCTGGCAAGTAGCTTTCGGAGAGTCCATATTTCATCATGGACGGTGCTGACGATTATATGAGCGACAGGATTTCTTGCGCGAATCATCTCGATTAGCACGAAGCCGTCAAGATCGGGCAATTCGAGATCTATTATATAAAAATCGAATTCCGTCCCGGCGTCCAATTGAGTCACGAGAGCCATTGCCGTGCTGAACTTGGAAACGTTATTGGCATTACGGCTTGCAAGAATGGCTGTCATGCCTTCCCTGACAAGGTCGTGGTCGTCAACAACGGCTATTTTCATCCGTGACAAAATTAAATGCTTATCCATAAGCGTTTGAAAAATTGCATATTATTCTACATGCAAAGTTAGCCCACTTATGAGTGTCCGTCAATTACGGATTTCCGTAGTTTTTCAATGTTTCAAGAGATAAAAATTAAAAATTCAGCGTCAATTTTACTGTTGTGCCTGTCGGTTCGCGTGATTCAATTGAAATAGAACCACCGATAGCGTTTGCTCTGCGGCGGATGGAGTCAACGCCGATTCCCTTTCGGCCTGCAGATGCTTTTGGCTGATATGTGCCATTGTCAGTGATGAAGGCCGCTAACGTTTCTTTTGTCAATGTCAGTTTCACGTTGATGTTTGTGGCGCCGGAATGTTTGACGGCATTGCCTACGGCTTCCTGAATGATGCGGTAAATCTCGAGAGACGTGGCATCGGGAACATCTCTCCAGTCATAACCAATAGCGGAGGAATCATAGACGAATGATATTTTCTCTTTATTTGTATCGGACTGCTTGGATATAAAGAATCTCACAACTTCGTCAAGTGAAGCATATGAAAATTCCGGAGGCATAAGCTCATGGGAGATGCGACGCACCAATTCGCGGCACGTGTCTATCATTGATGCCGTACTTTCGGCAGGTTTACCGGCGTTTATGTTCATTTGAATGGCAAGAAGGTCATTGCATACACCGTCATGAAGTTCCCGGGCCATACGCTGTCGTTCGCTTTCAAGTCCGTTTATGTATTGTTGTGTTAGTTGTCGGCTTATATCTGCACGAATTTTTGCAAATTCCATTTCACGTTGCAAGTGGCGACGTTTTTGGCGGGTTGCATAAACCACAAAGACAATTACACCAATCAAAAGGACGGCAACTGCAGCAAAAAGCCACATTAAAATGTTGGCTCTTTTAGCTTCGCTCTGCGCGAGAGCAAGCTGGGTTTCTTTTGTCCCATATTTTATGGTCAGATCCCGCAGGCTCTTAGCTTTTTCCTGCGCCCAAAGCGTATCTCTCATCTCGTTGCTCTGTAAAAGAGTCTTATAGGCGTTCTTATAATCGTCAAGATCTGCATAAACCAAATGCAAATTATTGTAACAGTCGAATTTTACAAATGGCAGGTTGTCAATTCCTTCTAATCCGAGAATTTTATCAAACCATTCAATAGCGCCTCGGTTATCTTTGTTTTTCAAGCATATTGAACATTCCGCCTGATAATAAGCCATTTTGGATGTCATAGAGGTGATTTCGGGCATCAGATCCAAACATTTCTGACGCCAAGACTCTGCTTTGCCTTTGTCCCCCGCGCGGTCTGACAACAACATTGTGTATGCCGCAGCACGAAATGCAGCATCGTCGCTGCCACTTTCAATAGAGTTTTGATATGCAAGATCCTGATATTTCAAAGCTCGGTCTATATCTCCACACCCTGTGAGAACTGAACCTACAACACCATAAATAACACCCTTCAGTTCCGGGTCATTACTTTTGGCGATCCAATCACCGGCAGATATGGCATTGCGTCCTGCTTCATCCTTGTTCTGCATGTCAAGGTTAAGCACCGCCAGATTGATATAGAGCGAGGCTATTTCCTCGATCGCTTCCTGATCCGGTTTCTCACGAAATTTGCCAGATGTAATTATTGACAGCGCCGTTTCATATTTTTGCATGGCCTCGTCGATACGGCCCAAAGAACGTAGAAATACACCTTGGGCGGCATTTGTTCCGACAATTTGAGTGGGGTTGCCTATTTTGTCAGCCAGTAATATCGCTTTCTCTCCTATGATGGCAGCCGAATCAGTACGGCCTATGCTGTGTAGGCTGTCGGCGGTTTCTCGTAGGCGCACTATTTCCGCAATGTCATTGACAGAAGCGTATGACATCATTGAAGTTATAGTCAGGAGCAAAAATATAACGACATATCTCATATTGAAATTATATAAAAGTGAGCCGATATGCTATATCTTGATTTGGCGGGCCTGAGAAATCCCTGCACTCACATATGATGATAGCGGTTCTCATTATACGCAAAAAGCCATCATGCCATCTTGTGATTACTATGAAAATTTTCCAGGTTTTTAAGTCACACGACAGGCATACCCCCACGGATTAAACAATCATTTTAAGAAAGACCACCGTCCTTCTTTTTACAAAGATACAAAAAAATGTTTAATCCACTATTAAATAGCGAGAAACGTGAACGAGAACGTTCAGTCCCGGATTTCCGCAGTCCCGACAAAGGGCAATATATATGACATTGGCTCGCCAACATCATCATACTGATGATATTCGCCAGGGAGTGTGGATGTGTCGGACGTGTCGATACGCTTGCGGCTGCCGGAGCATCCTGAGTCATGGTGTCTGTCGGCTGTCTTTACAACTCTTCAGGGAATTTGCGGTAGTATTCCTCGAGCACATGGTGGATGTTGAAATAATAGCCGCCGTTCTGGCGCCCGGCTCCGTCAACAACCGTCAGATATTCATAGTAGGGTTCATAGAAAAGATGGTTGGTGACCGTGTAGCCCATCACGTTGAGGAGCACGTATTCATGTTGCGGCTCGATCACATACCATGCATTGTCTTCATCTATGCCGGTGCCGGTCGACACAATGGCCATCAGGATATAGTTGAACTTATATTGCCACACGGCCGCCATCTTGTAGTTGCGGCGTTGTTTGTAGGCGGATATGAGCACGTGCATCTGATTGAGGTCAAACGGATTGTCGTCGAGGGCGAGATTGGCGTATTTGATCACGGTGTCGCATTCCTGTGGCGTCAGTTTGGCACGTCCTATGTCGAATGCCGTAGAGTTGGTCACTGACGGCTGACGGTAAGGGTTGTAATCCTCCTGCAGTGAATAGCCCAGATAGAGATAGCGGAATTTGTCGAGCTTCATCAGCGTGTCGTTACGTTCATATTCGGCCATCAGGCGCGGATAGTAGTAGTCTGAATTCCGGTCGTTGATCTCACGGCGTATTTGATCGAAGTCGGGCTTTTCGCGGCGTATTTTGTCGAAGTTGGTCTGCGCTGCCGATGTCAGGATGGTGAAAAAGAGCGCTATTGCCGGTAATATGTTGCGGATCATTGCATTGATTGGATTACGTTGATAATGTGGAGCACGGAAAGTCCGCATAGACAGGTGGTGATTATGGCGGGAAATCCTTTGGCGAGAATGTAGTTGGAGAAGCGTCCCGACGGGAAACCCATGGCACGGCCGGTGGTCGTTCGGCCGAATGCCAGCGCCCCGAACGCTACTCCGATCACCGATCCGATGATCATGGCCGGCTGTGAGAGTATCATGCCGGTGAATGTGCCGGCAAGGGCGCCTCCAAAGATAAATGGTGTGCCGCTGTTGTTGCGGGTCACGATGGCGGGGAGCATGAGGTTGATGGACAATGCTATGGCGGCTGTGAAGCCCCAGAAAAGTATGGTTTGCCAGCCCGGTTTGCCAGCGCTTCCGGCTGTCAGTGCGGCCAAAGCGCACCATCCCGCTGCCGGAGCCCATTTCATGGAGCGGAATGTCCCGGCCAAGGCGGTCAGGATGGCTATAATGCTTATTGTGATGCAGACAATGTTCATGAATCTCTTTTGACGGTTGGTTATGACGGAGTGGAATGTGTGGAGTGGAAACGACATGTCGCTTTCCGCATGGTTTCTTTTATAACGTGCCTCCGCGATGTTTATGCGCGTCGTTAACAATTATTGGCCTTTGTCGTTTGCGGCCGGCTGGCCGGCTGGTTTCGCGGCTTCGGGATAGGCTATGCGTGAGTGATACATTGTGCGGAGTGTCGAGGCGAACGATTTCTTTATCTCCGTGATGTCGCGGAACGAGATGGGCGATTCGTTGTGCAGTCCTTCGTTCACCTGCGAGTCGATGATCTTCGATACCAGAGCGTCGATGCTTTCGGGCGAATGGTCTTTGAGCGACCGTGAGGCGGCTTCAACGGCATCGGCCATCATCAGAATCGAGGCTTCGAGCGTCTGGGGATTGGGGCCGGGATAAGTGAAGGGCGCTATGTCGACCTCTTCGCCGGGGTGCTGGTTGCAGTAGGTGGTGTAGAAATAACGGGCTGTGCCGCGGCCGTGATGCTGGAGTATGAAATCGCGCAGTTGTTTGGGCAGTTTGGCTTTTTCGGCACGACGCAGGCCGTCGGTCACATGACCGGTGATGATGCGGGCGCTCTGCAGCGGGGTGAGGGTGTCGTGGGGATTGACGCCGTGCTGGTTTTCCGTGAAGAAGGCGGGATTGCTTATCTTGCCGATGTCGTGATAGAGGGCGCCGGCGCGGATGAGCTGAATGTTGGCTCCGAGGCGTCCGGCAGCAGCTGCGGCTATGTTGCTCACGGCCATTGAATGCTGAAATGTGCCGGGACACTCCTGTGATAGCTCGCGGAGCAGCGGATGGTTGATGTCGGAGAGCTCGACAAGAGTCACGCGTGAGATGAAGCCGAAGCATTTTTCAATTACGAAAATCAGGATGTAGGCAAACGAGATGAGCAGCGCGTTGATGGCCAGTGCGCCGAACATGCCTGTCTGTATGCTCGAGAATTCGCCGGTCTGCATGAGCTGGACGGCACAGTAGCTCACGGAATAGCAGAGAAAAACCCAGAGAGCCGAGCTTAAAAGCTGGGAGCGTTTGCTCAGCTCGCGGATGGTGATAAGAGCCACGAAGCCGGCGGCAAACTGTATCACGAAGAAATCCCAGATATAGTGGTTGAGCGCCGTCACGGTCATCAGCGTGACCATATAGGCGAAAAATGCCGTGCGCGAATCGAGAAACACCAGCAGGACTATAGGGATGATGGTGAACGGCACGATGTAGATGCCGTGATCAAACGACGTGTTGAGCGCCGATGCAAACACCACGAATCCCGTGATCAGGAGCGAGAGCATCAGCATCACGCGCAGATTGGCGAAATAGTCGCGCCGGAACAGAGCCACGAAGCCGTAAAGCATGCTGAACATCAGCAGGATGACTAATGCTGCACCTGTCGATTTCACCTGACGTATATGGGCCGTGCTCTCGTTAAGGCCGTTTGCCTGACGTTCGTAGGCTTTCAGGTAGCGGAATACTTTCGGAGTTACCGGATCGCCGCGCTCGACGATTTTTGACCCGGCCGGAAATTCAAACGAGTTTTCGTTGAAATAAAACTCATATTGTGTGTTCATCTGGTCGCGGTAGGCTACGCTGTCATAAAGTATGTTCGGCTCCAGATCGATGCGGTTTTCATATAGGGCGTTGCTGATGAGGGTGTCGTTTTTCACATTTTTCATCAGTCGTTGAGTGGCTTCGATCGGTGTGACGAACATGTTTTTGCTGACCGCTTTCTTCTCCTTGTCGGTCACCCGGATATTGATCTGTTCCGGAAGCAGGCGCATATCCGCGTCGATGATGCCGGTGTTGTAGATGGACCGGATGTTGGCCATCACGCGTTCACGGCGGGGGTAGGGGGGTTTTCGCGCCGCG
>CAJJOX010000059.1 GCA_905193485.1 uncultured Porphyromonadaceae bacterium
CGTGCGCCGTGGGATTCATCTCGAAAAACCGCTTCAGCTTGTCAACATATTCAGCGCCCCGACACCCGTGATGGCTCCCCGCCGTGTGCTGGTGGTGATCGAGCGCGACGCTTCAGCCAAACTGCTCACTTGCGACCATACGCAGGATGCCGACAATGCCTATCTCTCGTCGGAAGTGGTTGAAATAGCACTTGAAGAAAATGCACGGCTCGATTACTACAGCATCGAGGAATCATCGGCCCTGACAACCCGCCACAGCAATCTTTTCGCCCGCATGCAACGTGGCTCACACCTCTCCGGAGGATCAATCACGCTCACATGCGGCACCACACGCAACGATTTCAGCCTCGACCTCGCAGGTGAAGGCTGCGAATGCCTGCTTGCGGGCATGGTGATCGGCTCAGAGAGGATGCACACCGACAACGCTGTGCAGCTGCGCCATCTGGCACCTCGCTGCCACAGCAACCAGCTGTTTAAATATGTGCTCGACGGCGAGTCGACAGGCGCTTTCGGAGGCCGAATTCTTGTCACACCTCAGGCCGACTTCACGGACGCTTACCAGACCAACCGCAACCTGCTCGCCTCACCGCAGGCACGCATGCACACCAAGCCACAGCTCGAGATATACAACGACGACGTAAAATGCTCTCACGGCGCCACTACCGGACAGCTTGACCGTGAAGCGCTCTTTTATATGCGCACTCGCGGCATACCCGAACCTGAGGCGCGCAACATGCTCATGCAGGCCTACATGTCGGACGTTATCGACGCCGTGGCCATGGAAGAGTTGCGCGACCGCCTGCGCCATCTTGTCGAGCGCCGGTTCGCAGGCGCTGACATGACCTGCTCCGATTGCGCCGCCACCTGCCGCACTAAAAAAGCATGACCCATGGATTTCGACACTACGACATATCGCGCTGATTTCCCGATCCTCGCACGAAAAATCTATAACCGTCCGCTCGTCTATCTCGACAATGCGGCATCGACACAGACACCGCGCTGTGTGGTGGAGAGCATCAATGAAATGTATTTCACCCACAAGGCCAACGTGCACCGTGGCGTACACACCCTGTCGCAGGAAGCCACATCGTTGCAGGAAGCCGCCCGTGAACGTGTGCGTGAATTTATCGGAGCCTCATCGACCGAAGAGATCATATTCACCCGCGGCACCACCGAGGCGATCAACCTTGTGGCCGCGAGTTACGGTCAGCTGCTCGACGAGGACGACGAAGTCATTCTTTCGCAGATGGAGCATCACGCCAACATCGTGCCATGGCAGCTGCTCCGCGACCGCCGGGGCATCGTCATCAAAGTGGTGCCCATACTCCCCGACGGCTCTCTCGACATGGATGCCTACCGATCGCTGCTGACTCCCCGCACCCGCGTTGTGTCGATAACCCACGTGTCAAACGTGCTCGGCACCGTCAATCCCGTTGCCGAAATCGTACGGCTGGCTCATGAAGCCGGTGCCGTAGCGCTCATCGACGGCGCACAGGCCATCGCCCACTGTCAGATCGACGTTCAGGAACTCAATCCCGACTTCTATGTCTTTTCATCGCACAAGATGTATGGCCCGACCGGCGTGGGTGTCCTCTACGGCCGGCGCGAGCTTCTCGACCGCATGCCCCCCTATCAGGGCGGCGGGGAGATGATCGCCCACGTCACATTTGAAAAGACCACCTATGCCGATCTCCCGTTCAAATTCGAGGCCGGAACGCCCGACTATGTCGACATCGCGGCTTTCGACACTGCCATACGCTACATGACATCGATCGGCGTGAAAAAGATAGCCGCCCACGAAGAGCATCTGCTCCAACACACCACGCGACGCATGCTCGAGGTGCCCGGAATGCGCATATTCGGCACCGCTCCCGGCAAAAGCGCCATAATATCGTTTCTCATCGGCAACGCGCACCACTACGACACCGGCATGCTGCTCGACAAACTCGGATTCGCCGTGCGCACAGGCCACCACTGCGCCCAGCCCCTCATGCACGCGCTCGGCGTAGAAGGCACCGTGCGGGCTTCAATGGCGCTCTACAACACCGTCGAGGAATGCGACCGTTTCGTCGACGCACTCCACAGGGTAGCGGCAATGCTTTCTTAGTCATGGAACATCTGTCGGAAACAGACCGCCTCCGCTATGCGCGTCACATCTCCATGCCCGATTTCGGCGAAGAATGCCAGCTCCGGCTCAGTCACGGCTCAGTGCTCGTCATCGGCGCGGGAGGGCTTGGCTCTCCCGTAGCCCTGTATCTGGCCGCGGCGGGCATCGGACGCATAGGCATCGTCGACGGCGACATCGTCGACTTATCCAATCTTCAGCGTCAGGTGATCCACAGCACCGCCGACATCGGACGCCAGAAAGTGAGATCGGCTGCCGAAAAAATGCTTGCCATCAATCCAGCGCTTCATGTCGATGCCATCGACTGCTTTGTCGACGCCACGACGCTGCCGGGCCTGATCGGCGACTACGACTTCGTGATCGACGCCACCGATAGCCTCGACATCAAATTTCTGGTCGACGACATATGCACCGCTGCCGCCAAACCCTACAACCACGGCGCCATATGGCTCTACGAGGGCCAGACCATGACCGTATTGCCCGGCACCATCACATACCGCCAACTGTTTCCAGAAAAGCCCCAGCCCGACAGAACAGCACCTGCGGCCGGCCCGCTCGGCATAGTGCCCGGCATTCTCGGCACCATTCAGGCTTCGGAAGCCATCAAATACATTGCCGGAATAGGCCGGCTCCTCACCGACCGTCTTCTTCGCTTCAATGCGCTGACAATGAAGTTCTCCGAGATACGGCTACGCTGACCGCCGCGGATTTTTTTATCCGTTGTCGGAATATAACAGAAAAAAATCCGTAACTTTGCATTCCGTTATGAAATACGGATTCGACAACGACAAATACCTCAAGATTCAGTCTGAACACATCAAAGAGCGCATCGCTCAGTTCGGCAACAAGCTCTATCTCGAACTTGGCGGCAAACTTTTCGACGACCATCACGCAAGCCGCGTACTCCCCGGTTTCCAACCCGACATCAAACTGCAGATGCTGAGCCAGCTCCGCGACCACGCCGAAATCGTGATCGTGATCAGCGCCATCGACATCGAAAAAAACAAAGTGCGGCAAGACCTCGGCATCACTTACGACATGGATGTGTTGCGCCTGCGCGAGGAATTCACCAACCGCGGATTTTCGGTCAACTCCGTTGTCATCACGCACTACAACGGCCAGATGAGCGCCGATGCCTATCGCCGCCGGCTTGAAAACCTCGGCATCACCACCTACTTTCACTACACCATCGAAGGCTATCCCAACAACGTAGGGCTTATTGCATCCGACGAAGGATTCGGGCTCAATGACTATATCGAAACAACGCGGCCGCTGGTGATTGTCACCGCACCCGGACCGGGCAGCGGCAAGATGGCCGTATGCCTCAGCCAGCTCTACAACGAACACAAGCGAGGCATCGAAGCCGGATATGCCAAATTTGAAACGTTTCCCGTGTGGAGCCTTCCGCTAAAACACCCTGTCAACATCGCCTACGAAGCCGCCACCGCCGACCTCAACGATGTCAACATGATCGACCCCTTCCACCTGGAAGCCTACGGCAAGACTGCCATAAACTACAACCGCGACATTGAGATCTTCCCCGTCCTCAACGCCCTTTTCGAAGGCATCTACGGCGAAAACCCCTATAAATCGCCTACCGATATGGGCGTGAACATGGTGGGATTCTGCATCAGCGACAACGACGTGTGCTGTCAGGCTTCAAACAACGAGATCATCCGACGCTACTTCACCGCGCTCAACCGTCTGGCCGTAGGCGACGGGTCCGACAACGAGGTCAACAAAATAGCATTGCTCATGAAGCAGGCTAAAATCGACATTTCCTACCGTCGTTGCGTGACCGCAGCGCGTGCGAGAGCCGAAATTTCCGGCAAGCCCTGCTCGGCGATCGAACTCTCTGACGGCACTATAATCACCGCTGAATCAGGCGATCTTCTCGGGCCAAGCGCCGCATTGATCCTCAACACCGTCAAGCATCTGGCCGGCATAGACCACTCCGTCAAGCTTATACCGCAACACATCATCGAGCCCATCCAGCACCCGAAGACGAGCTATCTGCGGAGCCGCAATCCGCGGCTCCACACCGACGAGGTGCTCGTGGCGCTTTCGGTGCTCAGCACCCATGACGACAACTGCCGCCGCGCCATCGAATGCCTGCCGTGCCTCAACGGCTGTCAGGTCCATTCAACTGTGATGCTTGGTGAAGTCGACCACAAAATCTTCAAAAAGCTCGGTGTCGGCCTCACGTGCGAACCCGTGCGCAAACGATAATACGCCCTCAGCGCCCGACATCCGGCCGACAGCTCAAGACGATTGCGTAAAACGCGTGCGGTTTACAGCAAATTTGCTTGCCGATTGAGATGATTTCATTATTTTTGTAAATCAAAGCAATCATGCCATGCAGACTCTCCGCATCTATCCATCGTCGGTCAACGACAAATTCATCGAACGTGCGGCCGATATCCTGCGTCGTGGCGGTGTGATGATTTTTCCCACCGACACGCTTTACGCCATCGGCTGTAGCGCGCTCAGCACCCCGGCTATCGAAAAGGTGTGCCGGATGAAAGGGCTTAACCCGCAGAAAAACACCCTGTCGATAATATGCGCCGACATCTCGCAGGCCAGCGAATATGCCCGCATCGACAACAACGCCTTCACTCTGCTCCGCGCCCACACACCCGGTCAATACACGTTTGTTTTGCCGGCTTCGCAAAAACTGCCGAAAGCGTTCAAAGGTCGTCACACCGTAGGCATACGCATTCCCAACAACGCCATAGCGCGGCGCCTCGCCGAAGAGCTTGGCGCGCCTGTCCTCACGACTTCGATTCCGACCGAAGGGCTGTCTGACGATGAGATCATCCACCCGGACGAAATAGCCCTGCGCTTCGAAGCGGGCTGTGCGGATCTCATGATCGACGGCGGACAAGGCTCCTCCACACCATCCACCGTTGTCGACCTTACAGACAGTTCCTCGCCGGAAGTGATCAGGCACGGCGCCGGCACCGACGATTTCTGATTCATCACCATTCCGACAACCAATGCCATGAAACAGCAACCACACATCACGCTGCCGCCATGCACGGCAGACCGGCGGCCATCGCTCAGCGACACCTCCTCATGCCGCATAGTCATCGTTGGCGCCAACGGTGCCGGCAAAAGCCGTTTCGCAGCTCGGATGGCAGCCGATGCCGGCGAAAGAGCCTTCACGTTATCCGCCCTGTCGGCCATCTTCAGCCGCGGCTACTCACAGGCGTCAGCATCGTCAATCGACCGTCTTTATGCCAAAGCTTCGGCCGAGAACCTGCATCCCGACAACGAATCCACGCAGCTCGAACGGCTCATGTGGCTGCTGATGCGCGACGAGATGATCAACCTGATCAACTATAAGGTGAATCATGCCGCCGACCCCTCGACACAGCTCGCGTCAACCAAACTCGACGAAATCATAGCCATCTGGCAAGAGATATTCCCGGACAACAAAGTGCTCATCGAAAGCGGCCGAATGCTGTTTGCGCGCCGCCCCGGCGCCGGAAGTCCCGACACCGACGACCGCTATTCAGCCCTCAAGCTTTCAGCCGGCGAAAAAGCCGTCATATACTATCTTGGCGCCATCTCTTACGCTCCGCGGCAGTCGGTAGTGTTTGTCGACAGCCCGGAGATGTTTCTGCACCCGACCATACTTCAGGCCGTATGGAACCGCATCGAACTTCTGCGACCCGACTGCACATTCGTCTACACCACCCACGATCTCGACTTCGCATCGACACGCACCTCGGCCTCAGTGATATGGGTGCGCGGTTTCGACGCCAAAGCCACGCGGTGGGACTATACCATACTCCCGCCCGACGCGGCCATATCCGACGATATATATGCAGCCATACTCGGTGCGCGAAAGCCGGTGCTCTTTATCGAAGGCGACGGCCGACACTCCATCGATGCAAAGCTCTATTCGCTTATATTCAAAGACTTCACTGTGAAACCGCTCGGCAGCTGCAACAAAGTGATCGAAGCCACTCGCTCATTCAACACCCTCAGCTCCTTTCATAAGATGGACTCCTACGGCATCGTCGACCGCGACCGGCGCGACAGCCACGAAGTGGAATACCTGCGTGGCAAACGCGTGATGGTGCCCAATGTCGCCGAAGTCGAAAACATCCTCATGCTCGAAGGTGTCATACGCGCCGTGGCCCACCATTGCGGCAAAGATGAAAACCGTGTGTTCGGGCGCGTCAAGCGCTCGGTCATAAACCAGTTTGCATCCGACATGCGCCAACAGGCTCTGCTCCACACACGCCATCGGGTGAAACGCACTGTCGAATACCGTATCGACGGCCGTTTCAACAGCATCGGAATGCTCGAGCAGCACATGCAGAACCTCATGCACGAAATCAATCCGCGCGGACTTTACGAGTCATTTCTGCGCGACTTTTCGGTTTTCAAGGCCAACGGCGACTATTCATCCATTCTCCGGGTCTATAACCAGAAATCCATGCTTCCGTCGAGCAACGTCGCCGGACTATGCGGACTCGCCAACAAAGAGGAATATATCGACACCATACTTGAGATTCTCCGCACCAACGCCCCCGATGCCCAGCGCCTCACGCTCTCGATCCGTGAATGCTTCAACCTGCCGCCGTCAGCCACGGCACCAATCCCCGACACCAAATGAATCAACGCTCAAAAACAGCATGCTGGATCGAGGCCATGCGCCTGCGCACGCTTCCCGTATCGATAGCCGGAGTGGTCATGGCCGCGGGACTCGCCATTGCCGACAGCGGCTTCCGCCGGCTTCCGGCTCTGCTTTGCGTCCTTTTCGCCCTGTTGGCGCAGATAGCCTCCAACTTTGCCAACGAATACTACGACTATCGCGACGGCCTCGACGCTCCCGGCCGTGAAGGCCCCCGCCGGGGTGTCACGGAAGGCGACATAACGCCACGCGACATGCTACATGCGACATACCTTACACTCGCTCTGGCATGCGCCATCGGATGCTCACTCATCGCTTTCGGCGGATGGTGGCTTATGCCAATCGGCATGATGATAGCTATCGGAGCCTTGGCCTACAGCACCGGCCCATACCCACTGTCACGCCACGGACTCGGCGAAGTGGCCGTGATATTTTTTTTCGGAATAATCCCTGTCCCACTCACCTATTACGTTCAGGCGCTACATTGCCCCACCGACGTATGGCTGAGCGGAATCGCGCTCGGGCTTATGGGAGCCAACGTGCTGATAATCAACAACTATCGCGACGCCGACGCCGACCGGCGCGTAGGCAAACGCACCCTTGCCGTAATAATCGGACGCAAAAGCGTCAGAATGATCTATCTCTTCAACGGCCTCGCGGCAGCCGCCCTGACGTCTAAACTGTGGATTTCCCTCCCGACAGCCGCCATGGCCGTGCCGCTGATATATCTGTCAGGACATCTCGCCGTCTGGGCCGCAATGCCGAAACGAACCGGCAACAGCCTCACACCCCTGCTTGCAGCCACATCGATGCTCATGCTCGCCTATGCTGCCGGCTATGCAATCGCGGTGGCAGCGACCCATTGAGCCTCATTATTTGTTATCATGATATAAACCCTCATAGCCGTTATTGACATGAACAACAGATTCTCCAACTGGATAACCATCCTCATCACTGCCTCCGTAGGCGTGCTCTTCATCGTTTGGCACAACGAAACAAATCTTTTTCAATGGCTCGTGAGAGCTCTTGGCATATTGCTGCTGCTTCCGGGTGCCTACGTTTTGTTTAATTCAATCAGCGAAATACGCGCCAAAGACAACCGGGCCGAAAACATTCGCGAAAGCGAAACCCCGATCGCCATACGCCGCCGCACGGCCGCCATATCGCTCATAATCGTTTCGGGTGCCACGGTGTTTATCGGCGCATGGATGCTCATTCAGCCCGGGTTCTTTGCCCGGCTTATAGCCTACCTGTTTGCCGCCATACTGCTGCTCTACGGCATCTATCAGTTTATCGTAGCCACATGGCTCTGCCGTCCGGCCGTTCTACCATGGTATTTCTATGTCATTCCCGCCCTGTTCATACTCAGCGGCATAGCCATACTGGTGACGCCTCTGCACACGCTTGACTCGATAGTCACTCTCTGCACCGGCATTCTGCTGCTGGCCTCGGCCGTCAACTCAATCATACAGGCCATCACCGTTCACGCCCTGCTCAAAAACATCGACAGGGGAAGCGTAACATCAGACAGCCCGCGTGAAAACCTCAGACAGATTGAGGGAAGCGACGATTGATATAAGCCACTATCACTTCCACGATATCATCCATCGACATCTTCGATGTGTCGATTGTCAGATCATACGACGATGAGGCGCCCCACGTCTTATCGGTATAGAAATTATAGTAATTGGCGCGAAGCTTGTTGATGCGGCGCGCCTTTGCGCATGCCCGTTCGCGGGTCGACACATCGGCCTCGCCGCGGCGCATGATCCTGTCGACACACACATCCTCGGGGGCATGCACAAACAGGTTCACCACACGCGGATGGTCACGGAGCACATAATCGGCCGTGCGGCCCACTATCACACACGAATCTCCGCTCTCGGCCAGCGAATGGATAAAATCGCTCTGGGCACGGTAGATGCTGTCGTCGCTTATCGATGTCGATCCCGAAAAACAGTTGACGGTATTGTATCCGAACGCAAACGAAAACACACCGTTGATAAACGACGGAAACCGCTCATCCTTACGCTCGAAAAATTCCTCACTGACTCCGGCTTTCCTCGCGGCCTCATGCAGCAGTTCCTTATCGTAATATTTCGCTCCGATGCGTTCGGCAAGGCGCCGTCCGAGCTCGCGGCCACCGCTGCCAAACTGGCGGCCGATGGTCACCACCACATTGCTGGTTTTGTTTTCAGACATTTCTTCTATCCGTTTAGATTCGTTTATTCCGTTATATGTCGACTCGACATTACATACGCAAAAATAGCCATATCATTGCGCCGAAGCAATATTTCCGCCAAAAATTTTTATTATCGCAGAATAACTATTAATTTTGCACACATGTAGAAAAGCGCCCTTCAAGGGGCGTCGATTTTTGATAAACCGAAACAAAAAGCAACAATCATATCATGGCAACAAAAAACAACGAAGAACCCAAAACCGGAATCGAGAACCTCAACGATTCGCTGACCAAAGCCGAACAGCGGGTTGAGAAAAATAAAAAACTCATCATGTGGATATGCATAGCCGTGGCTACCGTCGTAGCCCTTGTGCTCATCTACATCTACGCCATCTACAAACCCGGCGTAAACAACGCCAACACTGAATATGGCAAAGCCGCCAACAAAGAGCTCATGATTCAAGCACAGCCGACCGACTCGGCACGCGTGGCCGCTGAAAAAGAAGTGCTGAAAGCCTATGAAACCGCCGCCACCAAGAGCCACGACGGAGGAAACAACTCGAAGCTCATGGCCGCCGTCTACAACTACAAGGCCGGCGACTACAACAAAGCGCTCAAATATCTCGAAGACTACGACCGCAAGGACAATGTGATCGGCACCACCAGCAAAGCGCTTGAAGGCGACTGCTATGTCAACCTCAAGCAGTTCGACAAAGCCCTCGAATGCTACAAGGAAGCAATCGACATCGCCGACCATAACCCCGAGCTCGTGCCCTACTGCCTTCTCAAGGAAGCCGTCGTTTACCGCCATCTCAAAAAATACTCCGAAGAAGCCGACATCTACAAAACGCTTCTCGAACAGTATCCCCAGTATGGCCAGGCACACAACATCGACTTCAAGGCCGCACTCTCCCGCGCACAGTCATCCAAATAACCTTCGCGCAGACAGACCGTCGGGCGCCTGAGGCATTTTTGAAACAACCGCAAAAGAGAGCCTGAATCCTCGTGTGGATTCGGCTCTCTTTCTTTTTCATGGTGCGGATTGTTTTCTTTCAGCCGCTCCGGCCGGAGCGATCAGCATTTTCCCTTGCCATGACACGAGATGGCGTTTGTCTCGGCATCTTCGACCTCCTGCTCCGAAGGTTCATAGCCGGCCTTCCACTTCGACACCTGATTTGGTTTGCGGCCTTCGATCTGCCAGTCGAAAGGATAGAAATGGGCGTCGGGATTACGCCACGACGGTTTGCGTAATGCATAGATCACCAACGGAATTGCGACAAACACGCCTACGCCGCCGAGGAGAATCCCCACATATACCGCCGGCGACCCGGTCGTGATCAGGCTTGGGGGCAGGTAGCTGAGCACAAGAGCCAGCAGAGCGCCCGCTATACCCACCGTGCAAGTGACGATCATGCCGATTTTTCCACCCGGCACACGGAATCCGCGCTTCTTTTCGGGCTGCGTGCGACGCAGGCGGATAAATGCGGCATAAATCATCAGCACCAGAAAAAGATATATGATCGTCGCCATCTGCGACATGATCTGATAGGCCGATTCGACCGTAGGCAACACTATCAGCACCAGACACAGAACCGACACAAACGCTCCCGCCACATAAAGGATCGGCTTGTTGATGCCCTTGCCGTTGGTCTTTTGCAGCCCGCGGGGAAGATAGCCCGACTGAGCCACAGCCATAAGTCCTGTCGACGGACCCGTGACAAGCACACTGATCTGACCGATGACGCCAAACAGGATAAAGACAGCTGTGACGTTGCCAAGCCAGCCCAGACCGAAACTGGCCCACAGGCTCTTGTATGCCACCAGAAGCGACTGAAGCAGATCGATTTTCTCTGTCGGTATCACGAGGCCTATCACAAGCGTGCCGATGGCATAGAGCAGATGCGTCTTGCCGAGTCCAGACGGCCCGTAGATGAACAGCGGGTTATAGGCTCCGGAGGGGTTGGCCGCAACCGCCTGCGCCGCAGCAAACGCAAACTGGTTGGAGGGACCCTTGATGAAGTTCTCGAAGGTGAACTCGTAGTTGCCCTGCGGCGAGGCGGGGTTTGCCTCGTACTGCTGGGCCAGCACCACCTCGTGGGGCGGGGTGCTGGGCACCCCGAGGGGGGTG
>CAJJOX010000060.1 GCA_905193485.1 uncultured Porphyromonadaceae bacterium
CACCCCGCTACAGCTCGGCTTTCGTCGCCCTGCCTTCGGATGCCGATGCCTGCGGCATACCGCGGCGATGGGTGTTTCGCGGGGCCGGATGGGGTCACGGCGTCGGCCTGTGCCAGATAGGTGCCGCAGTGATGGGAACGCGTGGCTACGGCTACCGGGACATCCTCGCGCACTATTTCCCCGGGGCATCCCTCACACGCATTTACTGATCTCCCTACACACTATAAATCTCTGCCATTGTGAAACACGACAACATATCCCGTGGCTGGCTGTGGGTTCCGACGCTCTACATTGCCGAAGGCCTCCCCTACGTGCTCCTGATGACGGTGTCGGCCGTCCTGTTCAAACGGATGGGCGTTTCCAACGCCCAACTTGCATTCTACACTTCGCTTTTCGGCCTCCCGGCCATGATAAAGCCGCTGTGGAGTCCGCTTGTCGACATGTTTCACACACGGCGTGCATGGATCATAGTCATGCAGGTTCTCATAGCTCTCGCTCTCGCAGCAATCGCTTTCGTCATACCCGGGCATGTATGGTTCAAGGCGTCCGTGGCTTCGTTCTTGGTCATGGCTTTCTTCTCCGCCACCCACGACATCGCTGCCGACGGATTTTACATGCTCGCACTGCCGGAACGCGGGCAGTCGTTCTTTGTCGGCATACGCGCCACGGTGTTCCGCCTTGCCATGCTCATCGGTCAGGGACCGTTGGTAATGTTCGCCGGTTTTCTCGAATCTTCCTACGGCGATATTCCCCGGGCATGGGCCGTCGTGTTCTATATTCTCTCAGCCTTGATGGCGTTCATCGCCCTCTATCACATCATCATGCTTCCCCATCCACCCGCCGACCGCTCAACACGCATATCATCGGCCGCCATGGTCTGGCGTGAATTTGCCGACACCTTCGTGCGTTTCTTCACAAAGCCCGGCATACTCGTCGCCATGCTGTTCATGCTCCTTTACAAACTCCCCGAAGCCCAGCTCATCAAACTCATCCAGCCGTTTCTGCTCGACAGCCGGGAGGCAGGCGGACTGGCTCTGTCGACCGCACAGGTCGGTTTCGCCTACGGCACGGTCGGCGTCATCGGCCTTCTTTCGGGCGGCATAATCGGTGGCATTCTGGTAAGCCGCAGCGGTTTGCGACGATGGATGATGCCTATGGCCTGGAGCATGTCGCTCTCCTGTTTGGCTTTCGTCTGGCTTTCGTCCGGCACAAATCCCTCGTTCTTCATGATCAATGTCTGTGTGTGCGTCGAACAGTTTGGCTACGGATTCGGCACCACAGCCTATATGCTCTATCTCATCAATTTCTCCAAAGGACAGCATGCCACTGCCAATTATGCCATCTGCACCGGCGTTATGTCGCTCGGCATGATGCTGCCGGGGATGGTGGCCGGATGGCTACAGCAAACGATAGGCTACGGACCGTTTTTTATCTGGACCGTAGCCTGTTGTGTAGTTACCATTGTGGTCGCGCGCCTCGCGCTGCGCCATTGCTGATGAAGATCAGCTGCAGGCATGCGATTTGAGCATAAGCCCGACACGCTCCTGCAATCCGAACAGCAGGTTCATGTCGTGGACGGCCATGGCCGCCGAGCCTTTGATCAAATCATCGATCACAGCGTTGATCACCAGTCTGTCGCCCACACGCTGAACATTGATGATGCATTTATTGGTTCCGGCCACTTCATTGAGATTCGGCATACTCGAAGATATGAACGTGAAACTGTGGTCGGAATAATAATCGTTATACAACTCGACAGCCTTTTCCTCAGACATCGGCGATTTGAAGTGAATAGCCACGGAAATGCCTCGCCGCCAACCGCCGCACATCACGACAAATGTCATCGGAGTGGCAAAATCGGGCTGCAACGACCGCAATGCGCGCACTATGTCGTCGGCCTCTTCAATATCTATCAGCGCAAGCGTTTCTCCCGGTTCCGCATTCTCTTCGGCAACGACGGCATTGACATGTATGTCGCCGCATGAAAGAGCGTGCTCTTTGGCAAGAGGCATAAGCGCCAACAGCACTGCCGAAGTCAAAGCCGGCGGTAGCGACGCACGTACACCCCCGCGCACCAGTGGTTTGCGGCTCAGTTCGGGCAATCCGAATATCCATTCGTCGCCGTCGGCAAACGTGCTCCGCGGCAGCATATCGCCGCTCACATCCAGCAGTTTGACCCGATCAGGCACCGGATATTGCTCAAGGAAACGGATGCCTTCACCAGGCTCCTCATAGCAAAGGAAAAGCACGTCGATATTTTCCATGTCGGGCTTGGCCGAAAAACGCATGTAGGTTTCCCCCCGCAAGCCTTTGTGCAACTGTGAAACAAGGGCACCTTCGGCTCGAGGCTCAAGCACCCACGACAGTTCGATATCGGGATGGTTGATAAGTAGTTTTATGATCTCGCCGGCTACTGGCATTGATCCGCCGGTCACTGCTGCTCGTATCATAATCTTCGTATGGTCTTGGTTTGTTGTTCAGTTTATCATCTTTGTCGTTCAGAAAAAATATTGCTTGCCGGCCTCCATCACATTCGAAGGAATGATCTCTGACAGGACAGCATATATTTCCGGGCGCGAAATATCATCGTCCACAGCCACAAACACCGTATCGGCTCCGGCGATTGTACCCAGAATATGGGGCGACGAAAGCTCGTCGATATCATAAGCCACTCCGCCTGCATAACCGTTGCGGGTCTTGATTATGGCCTGACGCCCCGAGAACGAAACCGACAGGATCGACGCCTGACGCACCGTGTTCATAGCCTGCGTCGCCACTTCGTCGGCGGCTGTTCCGTTTGCGGCTATCACATAGCGGTAACCGCCCAGTTCGGTGGCCACTTTCGATGTCCGCAATGTCTTCAGGTCACGTGATAGAGTAGCCTGCGTCACATTGCAATTGCTCGCCTCAAGAAGATCCATCAGCTCTTCCTGACTGCCTATTGAATTGTTAAGCAGAATTTTTACGATAAGAGCCAGCCGGGCTTGTCGTTTGTTCATGGTGTATGTTAATGAGTTACGTTTCTTATTCATTGCAAATTTAATATATCTGCCATAAATATGCAACTTTTATCATAAAAATCCACTTTTCAATCACTTTACGCCGACGGCGATCCACCGGACATCCGTCCGCAACAACATGTCGGTCACCGGGACATTTCCTTCAGGCCGAAAATGAAAGCGTCGTGCCGGATGCATTCCGGCACGACGTTCCACATTATCTTATCCGGCCTCGGATTATTCTTCGTAACGACGTGCTCCGTCACTCACAATCACAGGATAAATTTTAGGCTCATGGCCATATTTCTCCTTGAATTTCTTTGTGACCGTAGCTATGAAATTGTCATATTTGTCATCTTTCACCAGATTGACCGTGCAGCCGCCAAAACCGCCACCCATTATACGCGAGCCGGTGACGCCGCATTCCTTAGCGACATCATTCAGATAGTCAAGCTCCTCGCAGCTCACTTCATAAAGTTTCGACATACCTTCGTGCGTGCCATACATGCACCGGCCGACAGTTTCATAATCTCCTTTTACAAGGGCATCGCAAACGTCGAGTACACGCTGTTTCTCTTCAATCACATATTCAGCACGTTTATAGTCTTCTTCCGAAATTTTGTCCTTTGCGGCGTTGAGCATTGCCATGTCGGCATCGCGAAGCGTTTCGACACCAAGCGTTTTGGCAACGCGTTCACACGATTCGCGACGTTTGTTATAGGGGGAGTCCACGAGTTCGTGCTTCACGCGGGAATCAACAAGCACGAGTTTATAACCGTCAAGCTTGAAGGGGAAATATTCAAATTCTCCCGACCGGCAGTCAAGACGCATCAGGTTGTCTTTCTTGCCATGAACCGATGCAAACTGATCCATAATGCCGCAGTTGACGCCGCAATAGTTGTGTTCGGTGCTCTGGCCGATCTTGGCAAGCTCCATCTTCGGGAAACGGTTGTCATTGAACAATTCATTCAACGCATTGGCGAAACAGCTCTCGAGAGCTGCGCTTGACGAAAGACCTGCGCCAAGAGGCACATTGCCGGCAAAAACGGCATCGAAACCTTCAACCTTTCCACCGCGTTTGATGATCTCACGGCATACTCCGAAGATATAGCGAGCCCACTGCTGCTGAGGGGCATCCTCTTCGTTCAATCCGAATTCAACATACTCGTCGATGTCAATCGAATAAACGCGCACCTTATCCGTGCCGTTGGGCTTTATCTCGGCCATAATGAATTTGTCGATGGCGCCGGGGAACACGAAGCCGCCATTGTAATCGGTGTGCTCACCTATAAGGTTGAAACGTCCGGGAGCGACAAAAAGGATACCATTCTCGCCGAAGCGCGATTTGAATTCGTTCTGAATCTTTTCTTTCATGATCATTTTATGATTTGGGTTAATTTTTCATGGTTGACGTGTTGAATTCCACATCGGGATTTCAATGTAGCGAATTTACGAATTCTATCACCCACAACCCTGATACCGACTGTTAAAAATCCCTAACCGGAAATATCCTGCTGCAGGAAATGCACATGGCGTCATTCAATCTTTTGCATAGGAACGATTCTGCGTGCCGGAGTTTTTTCTTTTTTGCATTATTCGTCAAGCGTTTTTTTGATTAAATCAAAACAGCTCCTTAATTTTGCAGAGTGATATTCATGATGCCCTGCAGCACGGATATCAGGATTAACGTCAGCTTAATTATGGAACCTCTCAAGCATGAATGCGGCATCGCGATGATTCGCCTGCGCAAACCTCTTTCATTTTATAAAGAGAAATACGGCACCCTGCGATATGGCCTCGAAAAGCTTTATCTCATGATGGAGAAGCAGCACAACCGTGGACAGGAAGCCGCCGGCATAGGCGTGGTGAAACTAAACGCCAAACCCGGAAACGAATACGTGTGGCGCGAACGTGCGCTCGGGACGCAGGCCATACAGGAAATCTTCGGAAATGTATTTCCAAAACTAAACGAAATGGACATCGCGTCGATGTCAGCCGTCCAGGCCGAAGACGAAGCTCCATACATTGGCGAGATACTGATGGGACACCTCCGTTACAGCACGACCGGACGGTCAGGCATCAGCTACGTCCATCCGTTTCTTCGCCGCAACAACTGGCGCTCGCGCAATCTGTTGATGTGTGGCAATTTCAACATGACAAACGTCGACGAAATCTTTGCCGACGTCGTTTCTTCCGGACAACATCCGCGACTCTACAGCGACACAGTCATCATCCTCGAACAGCTTGGGAATGCACTTGACAAGGAAAATCATCGACTCTACCGGCAATTCCGCGACACCATGCGCGACCCGATGCTGGCCCGTGCCATTGAAGACAACATCGACATGTGCAATGTCATCTCGGCAGCCGCCCCGAAATGGGATGGAGGATATGTGATGTGTGCCGCGACCGGCTCGGGCGACATGGCGGTCGTGCGCGATCCCGCAGGCATACGGCCGGCCTTCTACCATATCGACGACGAGGTGGTGGTTGTCGCGTCAGAACGCCCGGTAATCCAGACCGTATGGGATGTCGACGCCGACAGCGTGACCGAGCTTGACCCCGGAAACGCCATAATTGTAAGGCGCGACGCCTCAGTCAATGTGGTCAATCTTCTGGAGTCCCGGCCAAATGCCCGCTGCTCTTTTGAACGGATTTATTTTTCGCGCGGCAGCGACGTCGACATCTATCGCGAACGCAAGCTTCTGGGACGGAATATCGTGCCGGCCGTACTCGACAGCATCGACGGCGACTTCGACCACACAGTGTTCTCTTTCATCCCGAACACAGCCGAAGTGGCTTTCTATGGCATGCTTCAGGGGCTTGAAGAGCATCTCGATCGCCGCAAGTCAAATCATATTCGTCACCTCCTTGACCACGGGACACTCACCCCGGAAAAGCTCCGTGACATCATGCGCCGGAAAGTCAGAGTTGAGAAAGTGGCGATAAAGGATATCAAACTCCGCACTTTCATCTCCGAAGGTGATGTGCGCAACGACCTCGCCGCCCACGTCTACGACGTCACCTACGGAAGTGTTTCTTCCGGCGAAAACCTCGTGATCATCGACGACAGCATCGTACGCGGCACCACCCTCCGGCAAAGCATCCTCAAGATTCTCGACCGGCTGCATCCGCGAAAAATCGTTGTCGTGTCGTCGGCTCCGCAAGTGCGCTATCCCGACTATTACGGCATCGATATGTCACGCCTAAGTGAATTTGCCGCATTCCGGGCCGCCATCGAACTTATCCATGACCGTGGCCTCGACGATATCCTCGACAAAACATATGAGCGTTGCATCAGCGCACGCGACTGCCCTGCCGAACAGCTCGAAAACCATGTCACCGCAATATACCGTCCGTTTACAGAGCGCGACATATCGCAAAAAATGGCCCGGATGCTCACTCCCGCAGGAATAGGAGCCGAAGTGCAACTCATCTTTCAGTCACTCGAGGGAATGCACAACGCCATCCCCGGGCATCCCGGCGACTGGTATTTCTCAGGACAATACCCGACTCCCGGCGGAACACGCCTCGTCAACGAAGCTTTCATAAGCTACTACGAAACATCACGACAGGCACGCCACAACCGCTAACCGCTATGGCTTACACCTTTAATATATAAATCAGTAATATATAAATAGCGGCCGGTTTCCCGATTGAAACCGGCCGCTGTATGAATAAATGTGATGAATCAAAGATTCTTATTCAGGAATTCCTTGAATTCAGTTTCATCCATGTTGCCCACTGACGAAACAGGCGCCTTTCCTGTCGACGAAGGATAAATGATCACAATCGCAGGGATCGACGAAATTTTATATTCATCAGCCAGATTTTTACATACATCCACATCGGCCGAAGCGAAATTTGCCTTAGCCTGATATTCGGCGGCAACCTTGTGGAACACCGGACCGAACTTCTGGCACGGGCCACACCATGTGGCATTGAAATCAATGACCAAAGGATTCGTCATATCGGCGGGACGGATATAGTCATCAGCCTCAAGCTCAACAACTGCATCTTCGACTGACGGCTCAGCCGCCGGCGTTGCGTCCTGCTCGATCCGGTCAGTCTGCTCGGTCTGGTCAGTGCTCTCCAATTCTTCTTTACCGGAATCAGTCTTGCCGCTGCAGCTCGCCAGAGCCACTGCTGCGAACAACGACATAACAATTGCTATTTTTTTCATTTTTTCAATATAATTTAGTGTGTTAACATGAAAGTGCGGAATTGGTCTTGCGCACAGCAGCCGCGCTTGCTGCAAACAATGCCTTCTCTGCATCGGTCAATTCAAACTCGACGATCTTCTCAATGCCGTTTTTGCCAAGTATACAGGGCACCCCTATGCAAATGTCTTTTTCGCCATATTCACCGTCAAGCAGAGCCGAACAGCTGATCAGTTTCTTACTGTCGTGAAGCACAGCGCTCACTACCTGAGCGGCAGCAGCTCCCGGAGCCATCCATGCCGACGTCCCCAGAAGTCGGGTCAGCGTAGCACCGCCGACCATTGTGTCTGCGGCAACTTTCTGAAGCTGCTCCTCGCCTAAAAAGGATGTAGCCGGCACACCGCGGTAAGCGGCATAGCGCACCAACGGAATCATTGTGGTGTCACCGTGACCGCCTATAACGATTCCCTCCACTTCCGTAGCGTTCGCTCCGAGAGCAAGACTCAGGAAGTATCTGAACCGGGCGCTGTCCAATGCTCCGCCCATTCCGATGACGCGATGCTTTGGCAGTCCGCTTATCTTATGTATAAGGTAAGTCATCGTATCCATTGGATTCGAAACACAAAGGATCACGGCATCCGGCGAATATTTCAGGACGCTTTCAGTGACCGATCTGACTATGCCGGCGTTAACTCCGATAAGTTCTTCGCGTGTCATGCCGGGCTTACGGGGTATACCCGATGTTATCACCACCATATCGCTTCCGGCTGTCTTTTCATAGTCGTTGGTCACGCCCACAAGACGGCTGTTAAGGTTCAGGATATTGGCGGTCTGCATGATATCCATGGCTTTGCCTTCGGCAAGACCTTCTTTGATGTCGATCAGCACAACTTCATCGGCAATCGATTGCGTCACCAAAACATTTGCACAAGTGGCACCTACATTACCGGCACCCACAACAGTTACTTTTGACATATTCTTTATTTTTATAGGTTATTGCTTTTGAGGGTAATCCTTTTTTTGTTATTGCCCCGTTGGGGTTATCATTCATCTGCTTCAGGCCGGCCGGTGACCGCGTTTCAGGAAAACCGGATCTCAATCCGGGCATCCACGCCGAGATCATTGAACGTCTTCGCCGACCGATACAAAATTAATGTTTTTTTCCGTAATAAAATATCCGCTTGATCCTTTTCACATTAATTCATACATTATCGCATGATTCCGGTCGTTTTTTCATTACCTTCGCATTGAAAAAAACGACGATATCCATTCTTCACACCATGACCACACGCAAGACACTCCCGACAACTTTATTCCTGATATTATTATCAATTATCCCTTCATGCCGGCACCACAGCGCAGGGCGGATCTCGGGAGGCGACACCATCACCACACAAGCCGGATTGCTTACCCTCGTCGACAAAGACGGATACACAATAGCCGACATAAAAAATCCTTGGGCCGACGATTCTTCGGCAATACTCCAACGATATATCCTTGCCCCGCGCGACTACAGCGGCCAACTGCCGGAAGGTACCGTAGTGCGCGTGCCTCTGCGCACGTCATTGGTCTATAGCGGAGTGTATGCCGGTGCCATCGACGAGCTCGGTGCCACGCAAGCCATCACAGGCGTAGCCGACGGAAAATACTTCACCACGCCCTCGGTGGTCGAAGGGCTCGTGGCGGGACGCATCACCGACGTCGGCAACTCGATGTCGCCATCCATCGAGCGGGTTGTCAGCCTCAACCCGGAAGCCATCATCCTATCTCCCTATCAAGGTATGCAGGCCGGTGCTATCGAAAAACTCGGCATTCCCGTCATTCAGTTCGTCGACTACATGGAAGCCACTCCGCTCGGACGCGCGGAATGGATCAGGCTACTCGGCATTCTCTACGGGAACCGCACAGGCGCCGACTCCACATTCAAGGCCGTCACGGAAACTTACGACTCACTACGCAGGAGCATCGCCTGCTACGATTCACGTCCCATAGTCATCACCGAACAACCGCTGGCCGGTGGCTCATGGGATGTTCCGGCCGGCGGAAGCTACATGGCCAGAATGCTCGCCGATGCCGGAGCATGCTATCCTTGGAACGACACTGAAGGCTCCGGCTCTCTGAAACTCGATGCGGCCGCCGTGCTCGACCGCGGCGTCGACGCCGACTTCTGGCTTATACGCAATTTCGGGCCTATGACCCTTCAGTCGCTTGGCGCCGGCAATCCACTCTCTTCACACTTTAAAGCATTCAAAAGCGGCGGCGTATACGTTTGCGACACATCCATATCGCCTCTGTTCGATGAATTTCCATTTCATCCCGAACGCCTGCTCGCCGACTACATCGCCATATTTCATCCCACAGTCGGTTTGACGCTCCGCTATTACCACCGTCTTTGACATGCGGATGCCGCACGCACAGTAAAAAGCATGTGCCGCATCCCAGAAGGACACGGCACACACAATGCCATCGGATGGCGATATTATCAACGTATAAACAGCAATTCACGATACTTGGGCAAAGGCCACATCTCATTGTCGACCATCAGCTCAAGTTTATCTATATGATATCGGATAGTATCCATCTGCGGGACAACGTTGTCATGATATGCAATGGCCTTTTCCCGTTCAGATCCGATACGGTTGGCCGCGCGGCGTGCGTCAACCATCTTCTCAACCTCGGTCTTTATGATGCGGGTATGTTCTGAGATCGCCTCTATGGTCGACATATCCGCCTCTACCATCAAACGGCTTTTTTCGGGCGGGAATACTGACTGGATCTTGCCGACGTTGTCAAGCAATATCGACTGATAGCGCACGGCCACAGGCAATATATGGTTAAGCGCCAGATCGCCGAGCACTCGGGCCTCGATCTGCACTTTCTTGGTGTACATCTCCCATTTCACCTCATTGCGGGCGGCCAGTTCGACCTCGGTCATCACACCGGTCGAACGGAACATATCAATCGACGACTGACGCAGATAAGCGTCGAAAATCGCAGGCACCGACGTTTCGCAATCAAGTCCACGGCGCTCGGCCTCGGCTTTCCATTCGTCGGAATAACCATTGCCGTCAAAATGTATCGGGCGCGACAGCTCGATGAGGCTTCTGATCTCTTCGAGCAAAGCATGACGGAGTGTTTCACCCCGTGCAATGCGCTCGTCGATCTTGGATTTGAACTCGATAAGCTGCTGAGCCACACACGCATTGAGCGCGATCATGGCTGATGCGCAGTTGGCCGACGAACCGACAGCACGGAATTCGAAACGGTTGCCTGTGAATGCGAAAGGCGAAGTGCGGTTGCGGTCGGTGTTATCGAGCATGATTTCGGGGATTTGCGACACATTGAGCCGCAAACCCTCTTTGCTCGACAGATCGGTCAGTTCTTCGTTGCTTGAAGTGGCGATACGCTCAAGGATATCCGCCAGCTGCGAACCCGTGAATATAGATATGATGGCTGGAGGAGCTTCGTTGGCGCCAAGACGATGGGCGTTTGTGGCCGACGCGATGGAAGCCTTAAGCAAGCCGTTGTGACGGTAAACGGCGGCCATCACGTTTACCACGAATGTAATGAACTGAAGATTATCCTTTGATGTCTTGCCGGGGGAGAAGAGAAGCACTCCGTGATCAGTGCCCAGACTCCAATTGTTATGCTTGCCGGAACCGTTGATGCCGGCGAAAGGTTTCTCATGCAGAAGCACACGGAAATGATGGCGGCGCGACACTTCGCCAATGAGCGACATCAACAGGAGGTTATGGTCGTTGGCAAGATTGGTTTCTTCAAATATCGGAGCAAGCTCAAATTGATTGGGAGCCACCTCGTTGTGGCGTGTTTTGGCAGGAACGCC
>CAJJOX010000061.1 GCA_905193485.1 uncultured Porphyromonadaceae bacterium
CTCTTTCCGTCAAGTATCGCGGCCAGATTGTCGCGACACGACGCGACAAGGCGTTGAAAGCTCCTGAAATAATCATTGCGGAAATAAATACCGAAGCCGACGACGATGAAACGATGCGTGTCAGCGACAGTATCGCTCCCGGACAGACCAGACCCGGGGTTTCCGCCGAAAACGACCATTTGATTCCGGCACGGAAAAAACTCGCCGCACCGCCGGCTTGACATTTGTTTATAACCCCTCACAGCATAACATCGATTATGGAAGAAAAAAGTATAATAGCTATTGAGATAGGCAGCTCCAAAGTGAGAGGCGCTATCGGCAGCTACAGCCCTTCCGGTGTCCTCACCGTGCAGGCTGTGGAAGAGGAGCCGCTCCTCGAATGGGTGCGCTACGGCGCCGTCAGCAATGTCGAAGAGGTGGCCTCTCTGTTGGGCCGCATCATCCGCAAAATCGAAAATCGCGTTTCTCCGCGTAAGGTCACCACTGTCTATGTCGGCATCGGCGGCCGCTCTTTCTGCTCGCTCTCACGTGATGTGGAGCAGACTTTTGCTGAAGACCGCGAGATAACCGACGACATTATCGCGCAGCTCGTACGCGACGCCGCGCTCTCACCTTATGCCGACCGCGAGATGCTTATGGTAGTGCCAAGAGAGTTTGTGGTCGACAAGACCGTCGTCAGTCGTCCGAAAGGCACGGTAGGGCGCACTATACGCATGTCGGCCAACCTTATCGCATGCCGTCCTCAGCTCAAACGCAACATCGACCGGCTTTTCACCGAAAAGATGAAACTCAATGTCGCCGGTTATAAAGTGAGGCAGATCGCTCTCGCGGATGTGGTGTTGAATTCCGATGAAAAACGCCTCGGATGCATGCTTGTCGATTTCGGTGCCGAAACGACGGCCGTGTCAATCTACAAGCACGGATATCTCCAGTATCTCGTCACGCTGCCGATGGGTTCGCGAAACATCACTCGCGACATCATGAAACTCAACTATCTCGAAGAGCGGGCTGAAGAGCTTAAGTGCACCATAGGCAATGCTGCCGGAGCATCCGCCATCAATGACGGACCCGTCACCATGTCGACTACCGACTATTCCGACGTGAACAATTATGTCAGCCACCGCGCCGGAGAGATTATCGCCAACATACGCAAGCAGCTCGAATACTCCGGTTTCACTTCTGCCGACCTTCCCGGCGGTATCATCATCGTGGGCGGGGGTGCGCGGCTCAACGGTTTCAACGAATGCCTCGCCAAACGGCTCGCAATGCATCTGCGTGTGGGCAGCGTGAGCCGATCCGACATACGGATTCCCGACAGCCGTCTGTCGCTCACCGACACATGCGATGTGATCGCTGTTCTTTACCGTGCCGCCGTCGATGGTGCCGAGGAGTGCCTCTCCGTGCCGCAGCGTCCGGCTTATGTCGAGCCACAGCCTGCGGTCGTGGAGCCCGATCCCGAACCGCAGCCGGTGATTGAGGAGATTGTGACTCCCGAACCGCAGCCGGTCGAGAAGAAACGTAAGAAAAGATGGATAAAACTCGACTTTGACAGCATAAAGAATAAGGTGGAAAAACTCATGACCGAGCGCGATTACGACGACGACTATCGCGACGACTGATCCGGCTTTTTCCCTTCGTTCCCCGATATCATTCTTTTTTTGAACAACATTCTGAAAAAATATAGAAATATGGATGAAAATCTTGATATAGACGCTCTGGCCAACCAGTTCCGCGATCCCGCGAAAAAGGTTGAGCAAAACGATATTATGGTTGTCGGCGTGGGTGGCGGCGGCGGCAATGCAGTCAACCACATGTACAACCAGGGCGTGGAAAATGTCACGTTCGTCGTGTGCAACACCGACAAGGTCGCAGTCGACAAATCGCCGGTCGCCAACCGTGTGGTTATCGGCGATGGCTTCGGAGCGGGAAACATTCCCGAAAAAGCCCGTAAGTTTGCCGAGGACGACATCGATAAGATCGAGCAGATCTTCGACGACAAAGTGAAGATGGTGTTTGTGACAGCCGGGATGGGCGGCGGCACCGGCACCGGCGCTGCGCCTGTCGTGGCCCGTGTGGCTCGCGAAAAAGGATTGCTGACTATAGGCATCGTCACGATACCCTTTATTTTCGAAGGTAAAAAGAAAATCCTCAAGGCTCTCGCCGGCGCCGATGAAATGGCTAAATATGTCGACGCTCTCCTGATCATCAACAACGAGCGCCTGAATGAGATTTATCCCGACTTCGACTTCTTCAATGCTTTCTCCAAGGCCGACGACACTCTTGCCACGGCTGCACGGTCGATATCTGAGATCATCACGATTCCCGGTTATCTCAACCTCGACTTCAATGATGTCGACACCACGCTGCGCAATGGCGGCACAGCCATCATTTCCACCGGATACGGTGAAGGCGAGCACCGCGTCACCAAGGCGATCGAGGACGCCCTCAACTCTCCCCTTCTGAAAAATCGCGACATCATCGGTTCCAAACGCTTGCTGATGAATCTCTATATGTCGCGTGAGGACGAGCACGGCGCAATGTCCATGAACGAAATGTCGGAGTTGCGCGACTTCGTGTCGACAATTGATGATGAGGTCGACGTGATATGGGGTGTGGCTGTCGACAATTCACTGGGCAGCAAAGTGAAAATCACAATCCTTGCATCGGGCTTCGAGGTCACTCTGCGCGATGAGGAAGATGTGCTCATTCAGTCAAAGGCCAAAGAAGACAGCAAACGGAAAGCCGCCGCGCCTCAGGTGCGCAAACCCTCGGCAGGCACCCAGAGCGCCGACGCCACCGACCGCGTCCGTGAGGTTTACGGATCAGGAATCGATGAGTTCACTACCAACTATATCGTCCTGTCGCCCGAGCAGTTCGATGACGATGCCGCTATCGAAACATTCGAGCGTACTCCCGCCTACACCCGTGAGAAACGCGTTGTCGAAAGCCTGAAAAAAGGAGCCACGCGCCCCGAAAACTCAGATCCCCGGCCATCCGGCTCCGGCAACGTCATCAGCTTCTTACGATTGTCAGCCATAACACAACGGAGGCAGCGCCGAATCGAGCGCTGCCTCCGTTGTGTTATGGCTTTATGTTTTTTCCCGTCTTATTCTTCCGTGATGGGAATTTTACGGTGTATCGAATGGTCAAGGGAGATGAGTGTTTCCGTGCCGTTCACGCCGTGGATGTTCTGGATTTTGTTGTTCAGCAGATCCATCAGATGCTCGTTGTCGCGTGCAAAAAGCTTGATGAGCATCGTGTACGGGCCTGTGGTGAAGTGGCATTCCACGATCTCGGGAATCTTTTCGAGCTCGGGCACAACATCGCGGTACATGGCTCCGCGTTCAAGATTCACACCTATGAATGTGCACGTGCGATAGCCGAGAGCCTTGGGGTTCACATTGTAGCTTGATCCTGTGATCACGTTGAGATCCATCATGCGCTGCAGACGCTGATGGATGGCGGCTCGCGACACACCGCATTCGGCGGCCACATCCTTCGATGGTATGCGGGCGTTGTTCATGACAATGCCCAGAATCTTTTTGTCGAGGCTATCGATTTTTCCCATGACTGTTTAGCGAAATTCTGTTACAATTTTTTCAGTTTGGTTGTTTTGTGTGGCAAAGATAGAGCTTTTGCTTGAAATTTCAAGCATTTTGTCACAAAAAGCCACAAATAGCACTATATGGAACTAAAATTCGCTCGCGTGCGGCGTTTTCTCAGTGTGCTATCACTTTTACAGGACGCGGATGCTCGTCGGTGCAGATGAAGTAGGCGCCTACGGGAAGCGACATTTCATGATAGTCTTCGACCAGCCGTAATGTGCCGACAATGCGTCCGGCGATATCGTAGATGCGCACGTTGCTGTGGGGGGTCGAGCATCGGAAGCGGATAAAGCCCTGATGCGACTCGATCACAAGCGGCTGGTCGGCAATGATATCCTCGATACCGGCCTGCGGATTCACGGTGATATAGTTGGATATCGGCGACCGCTCCTCAAGACGCACGCTCTGCACGGCGTAGGTGTCGTAATCGCCCTCGTCGAGTCCTTCGATGGTCAGCTCGTTGCTCTCGGCGATCAGCTCGCTGGTGGTCACCACACCTCCTTTATATCGCTTCACGGTGACGATATAGTAGTCGACCGTTTCTTCTTCCGGCTGCAAGTCCCAGTGCGCGACATACGTATTGTCGGTTATGTCTGTGGCTGCTGTGGCCGTGAGTTGGGTTAGCGTTGGCTTGGGCAGGCATTCTGCTTTCAGATAAACTTTATATCCTGCTGCCGGCAGGCACCCGTCGCTTATGTTCACTTGTGCCGTATGTGTGCCTGTGGCGTTCGGCGTATAGGTCACTGTCACCGATGTGCCCGACACCGAGTTTGCAAGGATGCCTGCCACCGTGGTCGATGCAAGTGAGAAGAGGTTGCGGTTCATGCCTGATATGCCGAGCTCGAATGTCCCGTAGACATTCTCTCCGCGGAATATGAGCTGCGCTGTGATCGACCGCCCGATGGCCACTTCGCCGAAGTCGATGGTCATGCCGTTGACAGGAGTGAAAAGCGTGGCGTCGCCACCCGGCTCGACGGTGCCGGGGAGCACATAGGCCTGCCCTTTTTTGTTACCCCAGATATATTCCGCGAGATCGGGGTCATCGATAAACGGGTTGCGGTTGTTCTGTATCTTGTAGACGGCCTCGTTTCGGCTGATCTCCTTTTCGCTGACCGGATCGGCGCGGTGCCATTTGAGCAGAAGGTCGATGGCCCATTGCTGGAGCGACGGATATGTGCCGTTCATCACCTGCCATGTCGTCACCCAGTTCATGTTCTGATAGCAGGTGACCATATAGAAATATGTGCGTGCGAAATCACCTTTGTATTCGTTGGCCGGCTCAAAAACGTAACTTGCGCCCCCGGAGTTGACGCCGGTGCCGACGGTCGAAACTCCGTTGGTGAACTTCGGAGTCGTGCCTGCCCTGACTTCGCCAAGAGGATAGTTGCTTTTGGCCTGGTTGGCATCGGCTTCGCCCGGATAGAGATGGTTCAGGTCAACGTATGCCGGTATGTTGGTCGACCCGGCCCACCAGCTTTTCGGCAGCGAATGTTCACGGTTCATGTAGGTGCCGAATCGGATTGAAGTGCTCACTTCCATATTCGAATACATATCCCACCAGTTGTTGGTTCCGGGACGCACGTCGGTCTGAAGGAAATAGCTCGGCAACGCATTGTAGCTCGACACTTGTGTGTGGGGATTGATGATCTGGTAGAGCGCTGTTTTGAGCGTTCCTTCCGATTTGCCCACGAGCGAGTTGTAGTAACCGGCGGGAACTTCCGCGTTCATTTGGCTGCAAACGGCTGATATGCAGAGGGTAATCAGAAGTAGACGTTTTTTCATTATGATTATATATACGGGGGGTTGGTTAACGTTTTGCAAACTTAACAATTTTTGCCCGAAAATTGATTAATTTTGTAGTGTTAAGAAAAAGTCTGGATTATCTAAACGTTATGTTTCGAAATGATAAAAAATCTATTGTTTGACCTTGGCGGAGTGATCATGGATATCCGCCGCGAAAATTGCGTGAAGGCTTTTGAGGCCATCGGCATGTATGATGCCCGGACGCTTCTCGGCGAATATGAGCAGGCCGGTGTGTTCGCCGGCATCGAGAACGGATCACTGACGCCACGGCAGTTTCACGATGAAATAAGGCGTATAATCGGCCGACCGGTCACGGATTCCGAAATCGACGATGCATTCCAGCGTTTCCTTATTGGTATTCCCGGACATCGGCTTGACGAGCTTCAGCGCCTTCGCGCCCGGTTCGGCATTTATCTGCTCAGCAACACCAATCCCATAATGTGGGATGGCGAGATCTCTCGCAATTTCCGCAGTCGAGGTCACGACGTCAACTTCTATTTCGACGGCATATTGCGCAGTTACGAAGCCGGAGTCATGAAGCCCGACCCGGCAATATTCCGCTTGGCTGCCGAACGGTTCGGAATACATCCCGACGAAACACTCTTCATCGATGATTCCCGGAGCAATCTCGATGCGGCCGAAGCTCTCGGTTTCCACACTCTTCTCGCCGCACCGGGCACCGAATTTGCCGACCCTCTGAAGGCTTATGATTTCTCACGATGACTGCGCCGCTATTTGATGCTCCCAAGCCATTCATGGCAGCCATCGGCACATTCGACGGCGTACACCTCGGCCATCGCGCGCTTCTCGGCGATCTCTCACGCGTCAGTGCCGAAGCAGGATTACGCCCTGTCGCCGTGACCTTCAACCATCATCCTCTCGAGATAATTGATCCTCAACGGGCTCCCCGTTCGCTCATGACTCTCGGGGAGCGCATCGACGCTCTACGTCGGACGGTGGGCGACGTGATTATCCTTGACTTCGACAGACGCATGCGATCGCTTTCCGCACGTCAGTTCATGACAATGCTGCGCGACAGCTATCAGGTCCGAGCCATTTACATGGGGTTCAATCATCATTTCGGTAGCGATCGCCTGACAGAGTTCGCCGACTATCAGGCCGTTGCCGGCGAGCTCGGCATGTCGGTGCATAAAGGTATCGAGGCCGAAGCCGGCGGACACAAAGTGAGTTCATCCATCATCCGCTCATTGGTCGCCGAAGGCGATATGGCGGAAGCCGCATTATGCCTCGGACGGCCTTACCGTTTGTCAGGCATCGTCGGCCGCGGACATCAGATCGGCCGTCAGATCGGATTCCCAACCGCCAACATCGCGCCGCTTGATCTCCGACAGGCTGTGCCGCCTTCCGGGGTGTATGCCTGTGATGCTGTGACGTCCGACGGAACGCGTCACCGCGCAGTAGTCAATATCGGCACACGCCCTACTGTCGCATCCGACGGGATCACCACAATCGAAGCGCATATCCTTGACTTTGATTGCGATATCTACGGCAGTGTCCTTTCCCTCGATTTTCTTCGGCGCATCCGTCCCGAGCGGCGCTTCGACAATTCTGCCGAACTGGCGGCGCAGATTGCACGCGACATCGACGAGGCACGCGTTTAGTCGCAAGCCCCGCCGGCTATCGGATACTACGGTCGGATTTTATTCAATGGATGTCCCGTCAGCCGTCATGGCCGTGAAGAAATGCCATATGGCAATCCCCGTTGACACACTCACGTTAAGCGAATGCTTGGTGCCGAATTGCGGTATCTCGAGGCACACGTCGGCCGCATTGACAATTTCGGCATCCACCCCCTGCACCTCATGACCCGCGATTATGGCATAGCGTCCGGAGCGTCCGGGGTGGAATTGTTGCAGTTCGATGCTTCCTTTCACCTGTTCGAGCGCACACACCGTGTATCCCTCGTCGTGCAGCTGTTTCACGGCCTCATGCGTTGTCGTATGGTATTCCCAAACCACCGAGTCTTCCGCCCCTAAGGCTGTCTTGTGGATTTCGGGCGAGGGGGGCGTCGCTGTGATGCCGCACAGCATGATCCGATTCACCATAAAGGCATCGCTTGTGCGGAATATCGAGCCGATATTGTTCAGCGAACGCACATTGTCGAGAACCACCGTGAGCGGCAGTTTGACACGGGCGCGATACTGTTCTACAGTGTCGCGCCCGAGATCGAATATCGTTTTCTTTTCCAAGTCTTATGTCGTGGATAGGGGGGCTGATCAGTCGATGATTGTGAAGCCGGTGTATTTGTGCAGATATTCCGGCACTTTGATGCCTTCGGGGGTCTGGTTGTTTTCAAGCAGGGCGGCCATGATGCGCGGCAATGCCAGAGCCGATCCGTTGAGCGTGTGGCACAGGTGTGTCTTCTTGTCGGCTCCGCGATAGCGGCATTTCAGACGGTTGGCCTGATAGGTTTCGAAGTTGGATACCGACGACACTTCGAGCCAACGTTTTTGAGCGGCCGAGAACACTTCGAAGTCAAACGTTATCGCCGACGTGAAGCTCATGTCGCCGCCGCACAGACGCAGTATGTGCCATGGCAACCCTAATTTCTCAAGCAGCCCCTGCACATGGTCTTTCATTTCTTCAAGCGCCGCATATGAATCTTCGGGTTTCTCGATGCGCACGATCTCTACTTTGTCAAACTGGTGCAGACGGTTAAGCCCTCTCACGTCTTTGCCGTAGCTGCCGGCCTCACGGCGGAAGCAGGCCGAATAGGCGCAGTTCTTTTTGGGCAGATCGCTTTCGTTAAGTATCACGTCGCGGTATATGTTGGTCACCGGCACCTCGGCTGTCGGGATCAGGTAGAGTTTGTCTTCGTTCACAAGATACATCTGACCCTCTTTGTCTGGAAGCTGCCCCGTGCCGTAACCCGAAGCTTCGTTCACCACATACGGCGGCTCGATCTCAAGATATCCGGCTTTGCCTGCTTCGTCAAGGAAAAACTGGATGAGGGCGCGTTGCAGACGGGCTCCCTTGCCCATATACACCGGGAAGCCGGCGCCGGTAATCTTGACACCGAGATCGAAATCGATCAGGTTGTATTTCTTTGCCAGATCCCAGTGGGGAAGTGCGTCGGCGGGAAGATCGGGCATCGGGCCGCCCGTTTTTTCTACGACGTTGTCTTCGGCGCTCTTGCCTTCGGGCACCATGTCGCAGGGCGTGTTGGGAATGGTCAGGAGTATGTCGCGGATCTCGCTCTCGGCCTGCGACAGTTTATCGGCCACGGTCTTCTGCGACTCTTTGAGTTCTGCCACTTTTGACTTGGCTTCCTCGGCTTCCTGTTTAAGGCCCTGTTTCATGAGCTGGCCTATTTTGGCGGCATATTTGTTGAGCTCGGCGGCCGTGTTGTCGTTGGCAAGCTGAAGCTTGCGGCGGTTATCGTCGAGGGTGAGCACTTTGCTGATCGGCTCTTTTGCGTCAAAGCCCTTGATGGCCAGACGTTTCACTATGTTGTCGGGGTTCTCCTTGATTTGCTGTAATGTAAGCATGGCGTTTCGTTTTTTTGAAGATAAAGATGTGACGTTAAAGGCTTGTTTGCCGGTCGGCTCAGGCCAGAAGCTCGCGCACTTTTGCCGATATGGCTTTGCCGTCGGCTTTGCCGGCAAGCGCTTTAGAGGCAACGCCCATCACCTTGCCCATCTCTTTCTGCGATGTGGCTCCGGTCTGGGCTATGATGTCGCGCAAAGCGGCAGTGAGTTCTTCGTCGCTCAGCTGTTTCGGAAGATATTCCTCGATGACGGCTGCTTCAGCCAATTCATTCTCGGCAAGTTCCGGACGGTTCTGCTCTGAATAAATCACGGCTGTTTCGCGGCGCTGTTTGGCCATTTTTGCAAGTATCTTGGTCGCTTTGTCATCGGTCAGCGTTCCATCCGATCCTTTGGCTGTCTTAGCTTCCAGAAATTCTTTCTTTATACCGCGGAGCGTTTCCAGACGCACCTTTTCCTTTGCCAGCATGGCGGCTTTTATGTCGTTGCTGATTCTGTCAAATAAGTCCATAATCAATGCTTTGGTTTTCAGATTGCAAAATTACAAAAAAAATCTTTTTCCAATTCCAAACTTCCTCCATATTTTCATCCTGTTCCATCCACCGGCCATCCCCTTTGCATCTCATGTGTTCCGACATTTCATTCATCGTCGCCCATCCGTTTCAGTCGCGGTCATCCAGGGTCCATAAAAAATCGGGGCGAACTGGCTTCACGCTCCCGTCCGCTCCGACAATGTTATCGCTGAATATCAAATAATCTGCTAATCTTCCAGGAAATATGTCAGGGTGGTTACTACGCGCACTTCCTTGATGTAAGGCGTGTATTGGTCGCGGTCTTCGATCGAGAACTGACCCTGATAGGCCGACTTGATCTTGCCTAATTTCGACTTCGAGTCCTCGGCGAATTTGCTGGCGGCCTCGCGGGCGTTTTGTGTCGCCTCGGCTATCATTGCCGGCTTGATGCTGTTAAGCTCGGTGTAGTCATATGTCGTCTGATAAGAATAATCGCTGGCTATCGCGATGCCGTGTTCCATCAGTTCGCCCTGACGGTTGATGAGGTCGTGCACCTTGTCGACTTGCGACGAGCTGACCGTCACCACCGACTGTACGCTATAGTTGAACGGTATCGGCTGTGTGTTGTAGCGGTCGGTCGTGAGGTCGGTCATCGACGGAGCGCCTACGCTGATCTCTTTGTCGGTAAGGCCGTTGGCCTTGAGATAGGCCACGATGTCGGCATTTGTCTTCGATACGGCGGCATATACCGTGGGCAGATCATTGCCGACTTGTTTGAACACTATCGGCCAGGTCACTCGGTTGGCTTTCACTTCACGGGTGGCGAGTCCCCTCACATCTACTGTGCGCTGGCTGTCGGGAATCGCCCTCAGGCCGCTGCGTATGCACAGGCCGATGGCAAGAAGGCCGCAGGCTATCAGTGCCGCAGCCACAATGCTTGATTGTTTCATTAGCGTTTTCATACTCTGTTGTGCATTATAGTTGTTGTTATGGTGTGTGTCAGGATATTGTCTTAGAATTGTCCGAAATATAATATCACCTCGTCGGGCACGCCCTCAAACGTGACCTTGACCGCATCCTGAGCCCCGATCCGGGCACGTCCTGTCACGGATGTCGGCTGAAGGTATTTTATTATGAACTCTTCAATATCCGACGGGCGGATAACAATATACGGGCTTGATTCGGTGACACCCGTGCCTGAGGCGAAAATCGCGTCGCATATGCCGTTGATGCGGCTGCGGTATGATTCTGCTTTGGCTTTGGAGGCTTCGTCGGTCGAAAGGGTCGATGCGGCAAAGGCCTTGAACAGCAGACTTAGATTGGTCGGATCTGTTGCCAGTGCTTCTTCGCAGCGGCGCAGCGTCCTGCCCATGTCGCCCGAGGCATAGATATCCGCGATGTCGGCATATTTGCTGTCGGCCTTGAAGCCCGGCTGCAGCGCCGATCCGTAATAGACGGTCGTGTATTCGGCTTCTGTCAGCGGTTCGCCTGCCTTGAAGCGCTGGAGCAGCGTGGCATAGGCTGGGCGGGGTGGCTTGGTG
>CAJJOX010000062.1 GCA_905193485.1 uncultured Porphyromonadaceae bacterium
CACAACGCCTTTCTGACAATTGCGGCCGCTTAACCGCATGTCAGGAAATGCAACACAATAGAATGTTTATTTTTTTGTCGGCGAAAAAAAATTTGCCGACAAAACTTTTTTTATGGATATGATGTTAAAATGTAAAATTAACATTAACCCAACAAATTTATCCATTATGAAAAAGATTTTATCACTGATTGCTCTCGCCGTTATAAGTGTGAGCGCTTTCGCACAGAAACTTGACAAGGCCGAAGCTCGTCAACTCAAGGCATTCTTCACCCAGTCGGCAGAAAAAGACGGCACTAATGCCAATGCACTGAAAGTGTCGGACGTGAACAATCTTGCGGCAGTGGAAGGCCTGACGATAGAAAACGGTCATGTGACAGCCATTGAATGGAAAGACAAACATCTTGCCGGATCTCTTGACCTTTCAGGCTTCAAGGCTTTGAAGAAAGTCGACGTTTCGCGCAACCGCATTTCATCCATCGATGTGTCTGATAATCCTGCCCTTGCCGATTTCAACGCCTCACGCAATGTGTTGACGGCCGTTAATTTCGCCAATTGCCCCGCGCTTACGAAGATATCGGTATATAAAAACCGTCTTACCGATGTGTCGCTTGAAACCGTGCCTCTGCTTGAAAACCTCAATGTTTCAAATAACCTTTTCGTTGAGCTCAACGTTTCCAACTCCACGACTCTTAAGACCCTTAATTGTCAGGGATGCCACCTCGAAAATCTGATGGTGAGCGGATGTACCAATCTTCAGAATCTCTATTGCGGCTACAACAAGCTGACCTCTCTTAACCTTTTCGGAGTCGAGAACCTCCAGAACCTCAATGTCGACGACAACGAGATCACAACGATGATCGTATCCGGCCTTCCCGCACTCAGCACCTTCGTCTGCTCCGACAACCGCATGACTACGCTCGGTGTACGTAATTGCGACCGTTTGATCGATCTCGTATGCTCCTACAACGACCTTACCACTCTCAGCGTGGAAGGGTGCCCCAACCTGACATTCGTCGATTGTTCCTATAACGACCTTACTCAGCTCGACCTCAGCAACCTCACTTTCCTGCAGCGTCTGCTTTGCAACAACAACCAGCTTAACACTCTCGATGTTTCGTTTGACAGCGCTCTGGTTTATGTAAACTGCCGCTACAACTTCATCACCGACTTCCGCACCATCGGTTGCACCAACCTCAGAATGGTCGCTTGCCAGTGGAACTTCTGATAATCTCACATGCCGCAACGGCGGCAGACTTATCATAGCAAGTGTTGCCCCGGTGGAAACGTGAAAGTTTCGTCCCGGGGCAATATTTTGTGTATATGTGGATATTTGCGTAATTTTGCATTAAATATTATCTCATCGACAATGACCACTGATATAAATAAAATAAGGAATTTCTGCATCATAGCACATATCGACCATGGCAAGAGCACTCTTGCAGACCGTCTTTTGGAATACACAAACACCATCGGACAGAAAGAGATGCAGGCACAGGTGCTCGACGATATGGATCTTGAGCGCGAGCGTGGCATAACCATCAAAAGCCATGCCATTCAGATGGACTATAAACACGACGGTGAGAGCTATATTCTCAACCTGATTGATACTCCGGGGCATGTCGACTTTTCATATGAGGTGTCGCGATCAATCGCCGCTTGCGAGGGTGCGCTGCTGATTGTCGATGCGGCTCAGGGCATACAGGCTCAGACTATCTCCAATCTTTATATGGCGATCGACAACAATCTTGAAATCATCCCGGTTATCAATAAAATCGATCTTGACAGCGCTAAGCCCGATGAAGTCGAAGATCAGATTGTCGATCTGCTCGGTTGCGATCATTCCGACATCATACGTGCCAGCGGCAAGACCGGTCAGGGCATCCCGGAAATCCTTGAGGCTATAGTGACCCGCATACCGGCGCCCGAAGGAGATGCCGACGCTCCTCTTCAGGCTTTGATCTTCGATTCAGTTTTCAATCCTTTCAGAGGGATCATAGCTTATTTCAAGATCATTAACGGCACGCTGCGCGATGGCGATTTTGTGAAATTCGTGTCGACGGGCAAAGAATATCACGCCGATGAGATCGGAGTGCTCAAACTCACAATGTCGCCACGTAAAGAATTGTCGGCCGGCAATGTGGGCTATATAATCTCAGGTATAAAGACATCGCGTGAAGTGCGTGTCGGTGACACTATCACTCACGTCGCCAACCCATGCGACAAAGCGATCGAGGGATTTGAAGAGGTGAAGCCAATGGTGTTTGCCGGGGTGTATCCGATTGAAGCCGAAGATTTCGAAAACCTCCGCGCGTCGCTTGAGAAGCTTCAGCTCAATGATGCGTCGCTTACATTCCAACCTGAAAGTTCCATGGCGCTTGGCTTTGGATTCCGTTGCGGATTTCTTGGATTGCTGCACATGGAGATCGTTCAGGAACGTCTTGGACGTGAATTCGGCATGGACGTGATCACGACCGTACCGAATGTTTCCTATCGGGTCTATGACAAACGGGGCGATATGGTGGAGGTGCACAATCCGTCCGGACTTCCCGATGCCACTCTGATAGAACGTATTGAAGAACCGTATATCAGGGCTTCCGTTATTACGGCCGCTCAGTTCATCGGCCCTATAATGACCCTTTGTCTGGGAAAACGCGGCGAACTTGTGAAGCAGGAGTATATTTCAGGCAATCGTATGGAAATCATTTTTGATATGCCGCTCGGTGAGATAGTCATAGACTTTTACGATAAGCTCAAAAGCATTTCGAAAGGTTATGCCTCATTTGATTATCATCTCCACGATTTTCGCCCTTCGCGCCTTGTGAAGCTCGATATACTGCTTAACGGCGAGAGTGTCGATGCGTTGAGCACTTTGACTCATGTCGACAACGCCGTGACTTTCGGACGCCGCATGTGTGAAAAGCTTAAGGAACTCATACCGCGCCAGCAGTTTGATATCGCCATTCAGGCGGCTATAGGAGCCAAGATCATAGCCCGTGAAACCATTAAGGCCGTGCGTAAGGACGTGACGGCAAAGTGCTATGGCGGCGATATATCCCGTAAGCGCAAGCTCCTTGAAAAACAGAAGCAGGGCAAAAAACGCATGAAGCAGATCGGCTCCGTGGAGGTGCCGCAGAAAGCGTTCCTCGCGGTGCTGAAGCTTGATTGACATACTTTCATCCGCACGACGAACCATAGTGTGGGCGCGAATGTTCTTTTTCAAAGAAGTAATGTTTCGGATCCCTATGCCGACATGTTGCTTTGACATAACATTTAATCGCACCACATTATGTCGAAACGTCAACCTTTCTACGATAAGAATTGTCCGGACGGGAGCGTAACGTCCGTAGAAGAACATCCTTTTTATGCTGCCCGACAGGCTCTGCGGCGTCATGCAAATGGCGGTAACATTCTGATGCTTGCCACCGCGCTCGCGCTTATAGTGGCAAATATTCCCGCAATCAACAGCTATTATTTTGATTTCTGGAACGAACCGCTGCGTTTGCAGATCGGATCATTCAACGTTTTCAGCCATAGCGGTCAGCCGATGACAATGCTGCAATTCATCAACGATGCGCTGATGGCTGTTTTCTTTTTCTCGATTGGGCTTGAGATAAAACGCGAGATTCTTGTAGGGGAGCTTGCATCTTTCCGTCAGGCTCTTCTTCCGATAATGGGAGCTGTCGGCGGCATGGCTCTGCCTGTTGTCATATATATGATCTTTGGCTACGGGACGGATTATCAGGGAGGAGCCGCCATCCCGATGGCAACCGATATCGCCTTTTCTCTCGGTGTGCTTGCCATTCTCGGATCGCGTGTCCCTCTGACATTGAAGATCTTTTTGACCACTCTTGCCGTGGTCGATGATATCGGCGGCATCATAGTAATAGCTTTGTTCTATAGTTCTCATATTGAATGGATGTTTTTGGCCTATGCCGCCGGATTGCTTGCGTTGCTTCTTCTCGGGTCGCGTATGCACATCAAAAGCAAAGTGTTTTATCTCGTTGTCGGCGGTGTCGTCTGGTTTTTGTTTCTTAACTCCGGCATACATCCGACTATCGCGGGAGTGCTTGTAGCGTTCTGTGTGCCTGCGACTCCGGTGTTTGCTCCGATTAAATATATTCGTGATATCCGTTCCGCAATAGCACGTTTCCGGCAGGACGACGACGAAGCGCTGCGCCGTCGGTCGATACTCGACAAAGATCAGATGAACTGGCTTAAAGAAATCGAATCGGCTTCCGATAAAGTCATATCGCCACTTCAGGATCTGGAAGATTCTTTGCATCCGGTCGTCAATAATTTTATCGTGCCGTTGTTTGCTTTTGCCAATGCCGGCATATATTTGCTCGACATGGAGCCCTCCTCTGTTTTTGAAGGCATCAGTCTTGCCATCGTGTGCGGTCTGTTCTTTGGGAAATTTTTGGGCATTCTCAGCTTTTCATGGCTCACGGTGAAGCTCGGTCTGGCGCCCGTGCCAAAAGGCTGCAATTGGAAGATGATAGCTTCGGTGGCCGTGATAGGTGGTATAGGCTTTACCGTATCGTTGTTCATAGCCAATCTGTCGTTCGGCGATGGATCGCCGGCCTCTACCGATCTTCTCAATCACGCCAAAATAGGCATTGTCGTCGGCTCGTTGTTGTCGGGAATAGCGGGGTTCCTGTTGCTGCATCATTTTCTGCCGCGTCATCAGGCTTCGGCAACTGAATCAGAATAAACTCAGCGGAGCGTCAGAATAACTGTTTCTGACACTCCGCTGAGTTTGTAATGTTGTTTGTGGCGAATTTACCTGACCATTTAATGATAACGGGTTCTTCAGAGTGTGCTGGGGGTGTCGCCGTCCGGATAATATGCGGAAGCCATTTCGTCCATGTCGATACGGAAACTATCATGTGTAGAGCATAACATTCATCCCCAATTTTATTGTGAGGGTAAGCCGTTGTTTCTTCCCGAAGGAACCGACTCTCTCACAGGAGTTGGTTTCGTAAAATCAATTGACTTTGTTATGATTCCTTATTTCGAAATCGAATATTAAGAAATCGCACTACTTGTAATGATAAAATGCCGAGGAGGTATCAAATATAGTTGAAAACGTCGTAAATACGGGTATATAATGTAATGAACGTTTGCGTATTTCACAATTGTTTGTTAATTTTGACGCGAAGTGTTAAAACGACGCCAAAACTGTTTTGAAATTTCTCAACAATAATAGTTTTAAATTGTTAACATAATAAACAGAATTTTTTTAAACGCATTAAAAGTGCGCAATCGGATTAGATTAAGATGAAAAAGTCAATAATTTGGCTGATAGCGATAATAATGGGCATCACTTTTGCCGGACTGCTTTATATACAGGTAATGTATATGAAAAATGTCGTCAGGCTTCGTGACGAATACTTTTCACAGGGTGTGAAACGCAGTCTGTCGGAAGTAGCCGGTAATCTTGAGAAATCTGAAACGCGCCGATTCCTTATCGAAGATGTGCTTGAAGGAGATCTTTTCGACCCGTCAGTGGGCGCTCTCCTTACTATGCCCGTAAGCCAGTCGGTGATAAATGATGCATACAATTCACCGGTGAAGCCCGGCAAACAGCATTCGCAACAGCACATGCCTCTGCCTCCCGTGATGAGTCCCGAAATACGCTTCTCGCAGGGACAGCCTCCGTTGATGCCTCCGCCTTCATCGGTGAGCGAACGTATCAGATCGCAATATCTTCATCAGAGGGCGTTGCTTGATGAGGTCGTGATCAATATTCTTAGCGAATCGGGCAATCTTCCGATTGAAGAACGTGCCGATTCTGCTGTTGTAAGCGATCTTTTGCGGATGCATCTCGAATCAAACGGCATCACGTTGCCGTTTGAGTTCGCCATTGTCAATCGGATGGGCGGAGTAGTCTATAAGACACAGGGCTTTGACCAGTCGGCTCTTGATAACAATAATACATTCGTGCAGCAACTGTTTCCAAACGACAGCCGCACGCGCACCAATTATCTAAAGGTGTATTTCCCCGACAAGAAAGACTATATATATCACTCGATTAAGTTTCTTGTGCCGTCGTTTTTCCTTACTATCCTTTTGTTGATATTGTCGGTCTATACCATCGTGGTTGCATTCCGTCAGAAAAAGCTTACGGAGATGAAGAACGATTTTATCAACAACATGACTCACGAATTCAAGACGCCGATATCAAGCATATCTCTTGCGGCACAGATGCTCAATGACAACACGGTGCGCAAATCGCCGAAGATGCTCGAGCATATATCGTCCGTGATTAACGATGAAACAAAACGTTTGCGCTTTCAGGTGGAAAAGGTGCTTCAGATGTCGATGTTCGACAGGCAGAAAGCTTCGTTGCGACTTCAGGAAATCGATGCTAATGCAGTGATATCAAATATCTCCAACACCTTTAAACTGAAAGTCGAACGCTACGGCGGTGCTATCAGCACTAATCTTGATGCCGAGGATGCCATCGTGGCTGTCGACGAAATGCATTTTACCAATGTGATTTTTAATTTGCTTGACAACGCTGTGAAGTATCGCAATGAGGAACGACCGCTTAACCTGCAGATAACGACGCGTGACGTTGCCAACGACAAACTCGAAATAACTGTGTCCGACAATGGTATCGGCATACGTAAAGAAGATCTGAAACGCGTATTCGAAAAATTCTACCGCGTTTCCACCGGCAACCGTCACGATGTGAAAGGTTTCGGGCTCGGATTGGCATACGTCGAAAAGATGATCCGTGAATTTGGCGGTGATATCAGCGTTGAAAGTGAATTGGATAAAGGAACAAAATTTATTATAAAATTACCGTTAACTAAAATTTGACAATTATGGAAGACCGTTTGCGTATTTTATTGTGCGAGGACGACGAGAATCTCGGGATGTTGCTCCGGGAGTACCTCCAGGCCAAAGGCTATAATGCCGATCTTTTTGCCGACGGCGAAAGCGGATATAAGGCCTTTTTGAAAGGGAAATATGATTTATGTGTTCTTGACGTGATGATGCCTAAGAAAGACGGTTTTGCTCTTGCTCAGGAAATCCGCACGGTCAATTCGGAAGTACCTATCATTTTCCTAACTGCAAAATCGATCAAGGAAGATATTCTTGAAGGTTTCAAGATCGGAGCTGACGATTATATTACCAAGCCGTTCTCGATGGAGGAACTTGTGTTTCGCATTGAAGCCATCCTTCGCCGTGTAAGGGGCAAGAAGGGCAAGGAAGTGACCATGTACCGCATTGGCAAGTTTACATTCGACACTCAGAAACAGGTGTTGATGTTTGGCGATAAAGTTACGAAGCTGACGACCAAAGAGTCGGAATTGCTGAGCCTTCTTTGTGCGCATGTCAATGAGATTCTGGAACGCAACTATGCGCTTAAGACAATATGGATTGACGACAACTACTTCAATGCCCGAAGTATGGACGTTTACATCACAAAGCTGCGCAAGCACCTTCGTGAGGATCCGTCAATCGAGATCATCAACATCCATGGCAAAGGCTATAAGCTTATCGCTCCCGACCCGGAAGCACAGGCCTGAACAGGCTATTGCTTGTGGTTGATATAAAAAACGGCGAGGCCGCTGCACCATATCGGTCAGCGGCCTCGCTGTATGATGTATGCTTTGGATTATTTTAGGTTCACGCGTGTAAGATTGATGGCGGCATTGCCGTTGGCATTGCGGAGAACGGCTGTGTTATCCGTGCCGTCGGGCTGGACTGTGACTACTGTGCTGAGAGCGGAAAGAAGTGCTTGCTCAGTGGCTATGGCGGGGCAGGTCATTCGGGTGGTCAGAAGATTGGTGAATGAAATGGAGTTCTGTATGTCAGGATTGACGACGGTTTTGCCATTGAGTGTGTTGCATCCTGCGTTGCCGTGTATGCTCTGCTGGTCGAGGTCGATCACGAGCACAATGTCAAGATCAGGGTCAACGCTTGCTCCGTTGATGGCTGTGACCGCCCAGGCTCCGTTGATAAAAGATGTTTCGAAACGTCGGAGCACCATCATGTTCGCTCCTTCAGCATTGTTGAGGTAAAGAAGATATTCGAGTCCGACTTTTTCAATACGGTATGAAGTGACATTATTGAGAGCCATGTTCATGCCGACCTCATATTTTGCGTCAGGGCACATGCGCATTGTCGAGATGAAATCTGATGTGCGTTTCATCTGGCCGCCGGGTGTAACGGCATATTCGCCGTTGAGGAAATTACATCCGTCGTAGGCGTATGCCTTCACCAGAAACGGATTTGTGGCGTCATCGCCGAATTCGATGTAAGGGCGGTCTGTTCCGTCGACGTTTGTCCCGCCGATATTGGCGGCTGTCCATGTCCCGAAGAGCACTTTGTGAATGGCTCCTTCAGTTTGGTTGAGAGTTTCTGTTTTTACGACTCCTGCGTTGTTGACTGTCACCTGATTGTTTGTCTTGCACGCCGTCATGGCTGTGAGGGCTGTGGCAGAAGCGAGAATAATAAGATTGATTTTCATAACTTGAAATTTTGATGTTGTTGTTGAATGTATGACCGGGATATCACGGTCACAAAGCACACGTATCACTATAAAATAGAATGCGCAACTGACTAAATTGTTCACGCATGAGATCATTTGCGCAAGCTTGCAAAGATAACGAATTTATTGCGTGAGGGCATTATTTATTGTAATTTTGTGGACGTAAAATTCGGCTGTAGTGTATTTGATATGTATCTGAAGCTTTTTACGACGTTTTTTAAAATCGGTGCGTTTACGTTTGGTGGCGGATGGGCAATGATTTCCATTATCGAACGTGAAATAGTTGACCGCAGACACTGGATTGACCGTGAGGAATTTCTCGATCTTCTTGCCGTGGCGCAGTCATTGCCCGGCATCCTTGCCGTGAATATCTCCGTCGCTGTCGGCGACAAGATCAAGGGCGTGAAGGGGAGTGTGGTGTCGGCATTGGGCACTATTCTTCCGTCGTTTATGATGATTCTGGCAATAGCCATATTCCTGACTCCCGAGGTGATAAAGTCAAATGCTACTGTGACGGCGATCTTCAAAGGCATTCGTCCGGCGGTGGTGGCTTTGATCATCGCTCCGGTGATCACATCGGGACGTGCGGCAGGCATTACGTGGCGGACGGTGTTGATCCCCGTTGCTGTTGCATTGCTTATATGGTCGAAATGGCCGGTGGTGTCAAATCCTATATTGTACATATTCCTTGGCGGGGTGTTCGGCTATATGTGGTTTGTCCGTCAGCATCGTCGAATGCACGAATCCGCGGCAGGAAAGAATGATGAAAAAGATGTTGAGTCATGATATATCTTAAATTGATGTGGGCCTATCTGAAAATAGGCCTTTTCGGATTTGGCGGCGGTTATGCTATGCTTTCGCTGATCGAGAGTATCATTGTGGGATCGGGCTGGATCTCTGAACAGATGTTCACCGATATTGTGGCTATTTCACAGATGACGCCTGGCCCCATCGGCATAAATTCGGCAACATATATCGGTTATGTGGCTCCCGGTGTGGCAGATCCCGCGTTCGGGACACCGCTATGGGGTGTGTTCGGATCATTGCTGTGCACCCTTGTCGTCGTCGTGCCGTCATATATTCTCACGCTTTATGCAAGTCATTTTATCCGCCGTCATCGTGAATCGGCTTATGTCAAGGGCGTTTTTTCCGGACTCCGTCCTGTGGTTGTCGGATTGATCGCTTCTGCGGCTTTGCTTCTTATGAATGGCGCCAACTTCGGAACGGTGCCTGTCGATGTCGCTATCTCCGTCGCGATATGTGTCGCATCGTTCGTCATGGTTTATTTCTTGAAGTGGCATCCGATTTTTGTGATTTTCCTTGCCGGCGTGACCGGTTTTATTGTGTTCTGAAGATATGGACTACCAATCGACTCTCGAGTTTCTCTTTGAGCAACTGCCGGTTTTTGAAAAGGATGGATCATCGGCCTACAAACCGGGCCTTGAACGTGTGCTGGCTCTTTCGGATGCTTTCGATAATCCACACCGCAGGCTGAAGTCCGTGATCCATGTCGCCGGGACCAATGGCAAAGGATCGACGGCACACACGTTGGCGGCCGTATTACAAAGCGCCGGCTACCGTACAGGCTTGTTTACATCTCCGCATCTTGTCGATTTCCGTGAACGGATCAGGGTTGACGGCCGGATGATCGGTCGCGGGGACGTGGTGGAGTTTACAGAACGTTTTCGCAGGATTTGCTCTGATTTGAAGCCATCGTTCTTTGAATTGACAACAGTTATGGCTTTCAGCCACTTTGTGAAGGAAAATGTTGATGTGGCTATAGTCGAAGTTGGTTTGGGCGGTCGGCTTGACAGTACAAACATAGTCGATCCCGATTTGAGTGTCATCACCAATATCTCACTTGACCACACCGCTCTGCTGGGTGATACGTGTGAGGCCATAGCGGCCGAAAAGGCAGGGATCATCAAGGCCGGAAAGCCTGTCGTAATCGGCGAATCATCCGGAGCCGTGCGCGATGTGTTTGCTGAAAAAGCTTTACGTGAGAATGCCCCGATATACTATGCCGATTCGGAGCCGGAGATCGTCAGGGCGGTAACCGATACACGTCGAATGGTCGAGGAATATGCGACACGCAGTTTCGGTATTATCGAAGGCGAATTATGCGGCAGTTATCAACCGGCAAATGCCAATACGGTTCTTACCGCGGTTAAGGTGTTGCGCAGGCTTGGCTTTCGGCTTTCGGATGAGGCCGTTAAAGCAGGATTTGCCAATGTATGCGGTCTGACCGGTCTGGCCGGACGATGGATGAGGCTCGGTTTGGATCCCCTGGTGGTTTGTGATACCGGTCACAATCCTGACGGATGGCGTTATCTGTC
>CAJJOX010000063.1 GCA_905193485.1 uncultured Porphyromonadaceae bacterium
CCCACGCCCTCAAGGCGCCGGGGCGGTCGGCTGTCGCGGCGGTGACGGCGGCGGAGAATCCATTCTTCGTCATAATAAGGCTGCTCAAGACGCTGTATGGCTGCAATGTCGTTGTCGTTGAGCCGCAGGCTCGATCCGCATAGATAGCCGCGGGCATAGCTCTTGAAGCGTTCGATGCTGAGGGCAGGCAAGTGCTCGCTGATCGTGGTGATGCGGCTACGCACCGATTCGACGCCTTTCGACCGTAGTTTCGATGCCGAAGGGGTTATGGCGGCGGCAATCCGGCGACGGTCGGTGTCGAACAGCATGGTGCCGTGTACGATGCTGTAGCCCGGAATATTGTAGAATGCGTTGCCCGACACCTTGCGGTCGCCGATAAGTATGTCGTTGCGTGTCGATGCCGAGGCATCGATGCCGAGCGACCGCAGCATATCGGCGATCATCGATGTGTAGCGGGTGAATGTGGCTGTGACGTCGGATGAACGTGTGATGTAGGAAAACATTATGTTTTCGGGATTGGCAAACACGCATCCTCCTCCACTTTTGCGGCGATAGAACTCGATGCCTTCCCGACGGCAATAACCGATATTCACTTCATGGTCTATGATCTGGTTCCGGCCGAAAATCACCGTCGGCCGCACCTGCCACATGAAAAAGAGGTCATGACCGCCGATGCGCGGCGCTACGTCGCGTGCCGCATATTCCTCCATGGCCAGATAGAATGGAAGACGGCGCATCTCTTTGTCGGGAAGCTCGAGATAGATCATGCACAAATTTAAACATCCCCGCCGAAATTTCAAAACATTTCACCGGTTTTGAACCGGCAATCAGGCTGATGCCGCCGTCAGAAGCGAGGCCGTGGAGCAGTCGAGCGACAGACGTGCGGCGGCGAGAAGGTCTACGGTGTCGGACGAGGCGGTGGCGAGTGCTGCGAAAGTCATGCCGTAGTTGCTGTCGTTCAGGATGATGAGCACTGTGAGCTTGTCGCTGTCTGATGTCGATTCGGCAAAGATGAGCCCCGACGATCGCTTGTTTTCAATGATGCGCACGAGATGTTGCAGCGGTATGCGGGCAATAGCGGATTCCACTTCTTCCGGCATCATCCCTGCGGCGGTAAACCACAGGCAGCGTCGCTGAGGAAACATGATGAAGGAAACATCGCGAAGCGCTATTCCACGGTTGCAGTCAATCACAAGGCGGTTGCGGCATTCGACTGACGACAGGCCGCTGCGTGCAATCTCGCTGAAAGCGTCGCGCAGACCCAGAGCCCGGGCGTGGACGCTCAGGCTGATAAAGAAAGCTACGGTGATTGCGTTTTGTTTCATACCGGGGTCAGCGTGTTAAGTGAGTTTGTGTGTCTTTCGTCATTATAACGTTTGTCTGCCGCATGGTGTTCGCCATTTAGGCCCGAATGAGGCATTCTCTTAAAGCAGGCTCGGAGCAGACTTCACAGTGAGCTCCGAGCCGATGCTTTCAAGAAATCATCTTGGCATTTTTTATCCCTAATAGATTACGTTTTGGTGATTGCTTGATTTGCTATTCCGTAATTTTTTATCCGATGCAAAGTTACGGCGGTTTATCTGCGCCCGCCATACCTAAAATCGGGTATTTTGTCGTCCGTTGCCGTCGGAGTTATAGTCAAAATTGATTATTCGGCTGCATTCTCGGCCATCACAAGCCGAAATTCGCGATTGATAAAGGCAAAGTCGATCACGCCAATGGCATAAAGACGAGTGATCGTATCTTCGGCCGTGCGGCGTGACACTCGAGCCTGCTGCATGAACGTCGTTATGTCGGCACTGCCTTCGGCGCGTATCGATGACAGGAGCGTTTCCTCGTCATTGCCGAGCGACAGAGTGAGCGGAGCCGAGTCGGTCTGTCTACGCCATGATTTGATCATCAGAGGTGTGGCAAGGATGTTTTCATCGGCCACGCGATAATAGGCTTTCCATCGTCCGTCGGTGTCGCATGCCATGACCGGACGCACTGCCGACGGCAGGATCTCGGCGCGGATCACTATGGCGTTTTCGGTGGTGCGGTAGGCTTTGAATGTCAGCGGTTGCTCGGGACGGCAATAAAGCTGCGCCGCCTGTTCGATGACGTAGATGTCTTCTTCGTTGCGCACACCGGCTATCGAACCGTTGTCTTTGACACCGATGAGCAAACAGCCGCCGCTCCGGTTGGCAAAAGCCGAAATGGACCGTGCGATCTTGCGGGCGTCGGAGATGGCGAATTTGAAGTCCTGGCGCTCATGCTCGCCTTCCGCTATGGCTTGGGCAAGAAATCTGTTTCCTCGTATGGCTTTCAAATCCTTCATATTGCTGGCGGTCGTGTTTTCCCCGGCTGTTTTTTAAGGGTAGGGAGAGAAGATGTGAACGGAAAGGGGGGGGCAGCGGCGTGTGGCTTTTGTCAGTGGGGATAACTGAGATTGGCTTCGTCGGGGTGAAGGAGCACCTCGTCGAGAAAGCGTTGCGCCTCACGCCGCGCTTCCGGCAGATCCATATAGGAGTAGTTGCCGCAGTCGCGTGGCGTCGCACCCGGCACATCACCTTCAAACGCGGCTATGAAGGCAAACGTTTCGCGCATCAACGGAAGGATGTCGCGAGGCGAAGCCTGACCGCTTATGATGAGATAGTTGCCTGTGCAGCATCCCATCGGTCCCCAATAGACAATGCGGTCGCGCCATTGCGGATGGTTGCGCAGAAAGGTGGCGGCAAGATGCTCGATCGTGTGAAGCACGGCGCCGGAGAGTGGCTTCTGTCGGTTTGGCTCGGTCATGCGGATGTCGAAGGTGGTGATGATGTCACCCGACGGCGTTCGGTCGGTGCGTGAGATGTAGATGCCGCGTAAAAGCCGAAGATGATCAACGTTGAAGCTTGCGATCTTTTCCATTGTTGTTTCAGGCTGTGAGTTCGTGAATCACTTGCCGGAGCATGTCGAAAGTGTGGCGGGGCGCCTCTTCCCAGAAATTCTGATACTGTGCGATGTTGTCGTCGGCTCCGGGAGTGTCGGATATGACGCGCATGCATGCGAATGGCACTTCGCGCAGGTAGCACACCTGGGCTATGGCTGCCGATTCCATGTCGACGGCATCGACATCGGGATATAGCTTTCGGATATGGGCGATTACTTCAGGATCGCTGACGAAAACGTCGCCGGAGGCCACGAGTCCGTGTTTCACCGTGTCGCCTTCATGGAGGCATGGCAGCGAATTGACTGTTTCGTCGGTGTGGAAGAAGCGCGGGCAGCCGGCGGCTTCACCCCATTCTGTTTCCGGGCCGCACCACACGTCGTGATAGGCTATGCGTGTTCCTACGACGATATCGAGTATGCCCGCTCCGCCGCCTGTGCCGCCGGCGACTCCGGTGTTGATGACGAGATCCGGGGCAAATCGGTCGATGAGTGTCATTGTGCCCATGGCTGCGTTGACTTTGCCTATGCCGCATTTCATGGCCACTATTGAGGCATGTCCGATCGTGCCGTTGTGAAATGTGAAACCGTTGACCGTGGTCCGGCTGGAGTTCTCGAGCAGATGCAGCATCAGGTCAAGCTCCTTGTCCATTGCCACTATGACGCCTATTTTCATTATCGTTGAATGTTTGGTGATTTCTTCTGCAAAATTACCGAAATTGTCTTACATTTGCAATGAGTTCCGTTTACTTCAGATTGATGGATATGTGTAAAAGAAAATTTACTGTTGCGGCATGTTTTTTGTTGCTGTGGATCGCATGCACCGCGTTCACGGTGCGCACTGTGCCTACGGACAACCTTCCTTGCGAGGCAAAAGTGACGGTGGCGGTGCCCGTCGGTTATGATGATAATATTTCAAAGCGATATCCTGTGGTGTATCTGCTCAACGGTCATGGCGGCGATCACGCGACGTGGTCGAAGATAGCCGATATCGATTCACTGGCAACGGCCTATGGTGTCATTATCGTGTGCCCGGCCGGTTTGGACAGCTGGTACTGGGACTCGCCCGTCAAACCTGAACTGCGCATGGAGAGTTATATCACCGGCGATCTTGTTCCGTGGGTCGACAGTAATTATCGCACCCGACCATTGCCGGTGCAACGTGCCATCACAGGACTGAGCATGGGAGGACACGGCGCTCTCTGGCTTGCCATCCGCCATCCCGAACTGTTTGGAAATGTCGGGTCGACAAGCGGCGGAGTCAATCTCATCCCTTGGCCTGAAGGCTGGAATCTTCCCGATGTGCTGGGCCCATACAGGCATAATGAAAAACGCTGGCGCGATCACACTGTGATGAGCCTTCTTGACAGCCCGTCGCTGCGCCGGCTTAACATTATATTCGATTGCGGCACGGAGGATTTCTTCCTGAAAGTGAACAACCGACTGCATGAAGAACTCAAGGCGCGCGGCATCAGGCACGTATACCGCACATCGGCCGGAGCGCACAATAATTCCTACTGGCATCGCTCCATCATCCCGCACTTCGATTTCTTTGACGAAAACTTCAATTCGGCAGAAAGTCATTGAGAGTGATGTGCTTGGAATAATCCACATTATGGATTGGGATAAATAGGGTCGCATTCAGTTCCGCGCCAGTCGTTGCAATATGCATATCAAAAGGCGTTTATACATGATTGTCTACGCATCGGTTAGCTCAAGGTAAAACACGCATGCTTTTACTTTGTGCTCATCCGAACGTGTGAATAGCTAGTTGAATCGGTTTAGTACCTGACGGTAAATAGACGGCAGACGGCATTCGCACGTGTATCTGTATCCGGAGTATAAAAATTCAACGACAGTGTTTGTTAACAAGATTTAACTGCTGGGGGGGGTAATTGTTATATTATATTTACTTTTGTAACATTAAGGAATTGGATTTTAACATATAGACAAAATCGGGTATAGATCTGTATAGCCATTAATCTTATATTTTAAGATCTTTTACCCTTCTATAATGTCGATTTTAATAACGGTTCAATTCAAAAGTTAGATTCAAATAAGCGACCCACTTATTTTATTAGGATGAAAAAGTTTAGATCATCGTCCATCGACATTCGAAATTTAATCGATGTAATATCGTCGTTTAACTATTATCGGTGGTTTGTCAAGACAATAATAGTCCTTCCGCGTTTTATAGTACTATTTGTGATTTTTTTCGCATCAGGCAATGAAACGAGGGCGCTGACATTGGATGAAATCACTAAGATACACACCATAGTTTCCTGTAAATTGCGTCTTACTGAAACTGATTATGCATTTCTTGAAGACAAAGCATCTGGGATACCGGGAATAAAAGATTTTATAAAATCAAAACGCAACGGCCGCATGGTTGTGCGGTGTCTTGACATGATCAATGAAGCGCTTCTTCAGGATCTTGATAAAAAGGGAGCGTCTAATCTGCCGATTTACCGGCACATCGCTGCCGATTTAGTTGAGGGACTTGAAAATCAAGTGCGTAATGCCGAAGCTCTCAACTGGTGCAACCGTATCAAGGATGTAACCGCGCTCTATGAGTCAGATTCTGTCGCTGCAGCATGTTGGATGATATATGCTTCTTTGCTTGATCCATATTCATGCTATGACCTTAATGACGGTTTGTTTCTGGAGGTCGAAAAATGTAAGGAATTGCATAACCTTGTGAAAGATCATGAGTTAACTGACCACGAACTGGAATATCGCATACTGAGCTATATATTCTCTTCTTGTGTATTTATGTATATTGAGGATTTTGAACAACTTTACAGGCGTTATTCAAAAGCGGCCGGATATATTTCAGAGAATGACTCTATATTATTATATTCTTGCGATCAGGATTATCTTCAGGCGCGCTTGTGTTACGGTAAAGAAACCGGCAACGGACAGATAGAAACCGATTATGAAGCATTATCTCTTCTGGAAAGTTTAAGCGAAAAAGTAGCGGGGACAATAGGGGAGTATAAGCTTAACTGGATTTTGGGCAGTTTCTATCAGAGTTTCGATAGACTGCTTTCCGCCAGGAAATGTTTTCAGACAAATGTAGATCAATTAAAATTAGAGCGTGATTCTTTTCCTGAACATTATCTCCTTAGATGCGATTTAGAGCGATGCGTCATGGCAATGATAGTGTCGGAGATCAATAATACCCATCATAAATCGGTTGACATTTTTAATGATTATATTGAATCGCTGAAGATATCCGGTCAATCTCATCAAACGATATTAGCCGCTTATGCACGTGTGTTGCAATACTTTGGCAGTTGTGACTTTATCGATCCTATTTGGGAGGACTATATAAATTATGTGTCTTCATGTCCTTCATCCCCCGAAACGGTATACTCGTTGTTTAATATCGCGATTAAATCCAACTCATTGGGTCGCAAGAGTGATTGTGAAAAATATCTGCAAAGAGCCGAAGATTTGCTTGATCTGGTCGACAATTCCCATTGGCATCGATTTAAGTTGTACATTATCAGGGCAAATCAGCTCTTAGGTGTTGGGCAACCGGAAAAAGCTCTGGAATTCCTGTGTCTTGCTGAAACCGAGAGTGAATTTCTCTCGGATGTTGATCTGCGACTCATGCTATATCGCAGCTTTGTAGAGGTTTATCATGCCATGAGAACAGAACGCCAGGAGTCTGTCACGGATGAGATGATTTTGAAATATGTTGAAAAATATAACGCTCTCAAATCATCATCAAAATGGGGTCAGTATGCGACGGATAATGCAAAAATGAGATTTTATGAGATTTGTCTTAAATATCCGTCGGATAAACATGAGAGATATTTTAAAGAATCTCTCGAAATATGTGAGAAAAATTATGATTATGAGAATGCTGCAATATATTGTGATGCACTTGGCTATATTTATGCTGAGCGGGATCAAATAAAAGAAGCGGCCGATTATTATGTTAAAGCAATACAGTATTGTGATGAAGCCGGAGCTTATGGCAGTATAGGGAGTAGGATCGGCAAACTGCTGATGTTCTATTCTTTAACAAACAATCAATCTGAAAGACGTAGAGCGCTGCACGAATACATCACAGCAGTTGACGCCGGCAAATATCCATGCGATAATTACTATCAGAAGATACTTGTAGACCAAATAGGTATTGAGGCTCGGAATGGTGTTTTCTCCGAAGCGAGATATCTTTATGAAAAAGTAGTGGATGCCATTGACCGTATTGTGAAATGTTCGAATGGCGACCGAATCACAGCCCTTGTTGCACAATGTCAGAGAATCCGTCTTGTAATTGATACTTTTTCCAATTTTTCTGATAATGCCATGTTAGACAGCAGGGAGCAAGGTATGCGAACCGGGATGATTACGGAGGCTCGCGACGCCATTGCATCTATTCTCCCTGAAATGAAAAATATCGGGGGCATTACTCTCTATCGCGATCTGTTGTGGTTACGCTTAAGGGCGAATATATCCCTTAAGGCGGATTATGAATGTGTCAAGTCTGATTTTGCCGCACTTGACTCCATAAATGTAACCAGTCAAAATAGTTATGATCAGGGGCTGTCGCTCGGATTAAAAATATCAGCAGCTGTGGCATATAATGACATTGACCGTTTTTATGAATTGGTAGATTCAATCGGAACCATTGGCCTTTTTGAAAAACATGAAGCTTATTTAGATGTATTTAATCTGTCGCAACTGATGTTTATAAAAATTTTCAGGGATTGGACTAAGAAAAATTATGCCGAAGCTGAAATGATGGTCACAAAAAGATTTGGAATGGTCAGGAATTTCATAGGCGATTCATACGGCACCCTGAGTGAAGACGAGCGCATAGGTATGATTACAAACGGAGTGTTCACACCTGTTGATATCAATGCCGTTCTTGCTGCCAACTATACCCCGACATTGGCTCGGACAGCTTATGATGCATCATTGTTCTATAAGAATCTACTGTTGGAAAGCGATAATCTTATACGCTCGATAGTGATGAACTCCAATGACGCTATAGCGATTAATTTTTATCAACAACTCTGCGAAACCCGTTCCAGGCTCAGCACGATAAATATTACCGACTCCATTTCTCGCGCGGAATTCCTGCGTCTGCGTACACTCAACAATGACCTGGAGGCACAAATCGCCACCAGGCTCCCGGATATATCTCGAATGAATATAAAAAGACAAGCCGATTGGCGTAAGGTCCGCAATAGCCTGAAGGATGGCGAGGCTGCGATTGAGTTTATAATGACCCCCGGAACTTACGGCGCGCTCATTTTGCGGCGAGGTTATGATGCTCCTCGTTTTGTTCCTCTCATATCATTCGAAGATATTAAGTCTTATATGGGATCAGGTAAGATGAGGGAGAATGATGTGCGCCATCTCTATCTGCCAGGGGGTGGGCTCAAGAAACATCAGGGTCACCTGTTGTATGAAAAACTATGGAAGCCCCTTGAACCGGAACTTGTCGGGGTCGAACGAATATTTTATACCCCGGTAGGCGATTTGTGCGCTATTCAGTTTGCCGCTATCGGCGAAACCATGGAGGCTCCGTTGTGCACGCGCTATGACTTGCGTCTTCTCTCGACAACTGCGCAATTGGCTGACCGCAGCAAAGGGAAGGCAAAGGCACCGGCCGGCAAAACCGTCGATATTGTCGGAGCTGTGACTTATGACGCCGACCCCGGGCTGAACAGGGGATGGCAGAAACTGGCAAATTCTCATGTTGAGGTTGAACTTGTCGATTCTATATGCGGCATGTCAACGGGATTTGATGTGCGTGACAATCGTACAGGCCTTGAAGCTTCGGAAACGTGGCTTAACGGAAAATCCGGAAACTCTTCAGATATAATGTTGTTTTCGACCCATGGGTTCTATATGTCATCTGATGATGCACGGCGTGAGGATTTTTTTGTCAATAAGGGCCTCGTTTCCGATGACGATGCCAACAAATACATCTCGCCACTTCTGCGCTCAGGACTCATCCTCGCTGATGCGAATCCTGTATGGACCAATTCTGAACAGCGTGCCGACAATATTGATGGCGTTGTGACGGCCGCCGAAATTGCCAACATGGACTTCTCCTCAACCGAAATGGTAGTGTTAAGCGCCTGCCAGACTGGTATGGGGGAACCATCTGCCACAGAAGGAGTCAACGGATTGCAACGCAGTTTCAAACTCAGTGGCGTCAACACTGTGGTGATGTCGCTTTGGGAAGTGAATGACCGGGCTGGCATGATGTTCATGAAAGATTTTTTTACGGGTATAGCCTCCGGTAAGGAACGACATGACGCATTCCGCGACGCCCAGCTTTCGCTTTTCCGCGAATATCCCACAAATCCCTTCCTTTGGGGCGCGTTCGTAATGCTTGACTGAATTTAAATTACCTAACTAATAACTTTTTTAACCCAAAAACATTTAAACATGAAAAAAATTTTTGTTTGCGCCGCTATGGCAATGGTATTTGCATTGAACGGTAGGGCTCAGGAAGTCAAGGATAGCGTTCCCGCAATTCCTTCCGAAATGTCCATGATGCAGGTCGCAGGTCAGCTTGTAAAGTACGGTTATGAGAAAGGTGAAGCGCTCCCCATTATTCAAGCCGTTGAAATCTACCAGAATCTTGGTGGTAAATCTCTTCAGGCCCCAAAGGCTGAAGAGGTTGGAACTCAGGTTGTTTCAGGAGAAAAAGACAGTAGGGTGTCTTTTGATATAAACCAGCTCCTTGCTGACGCTACAGAACTTGCAGATGGAAATGCCAATCTTATCGGTCTAATCGATGGTCTGAAGAATTCCGCAACCCGTGGAGCAACGACAAATTATGACATACATGTTGACCGCGTGAAAGCTCATTCAACAGATGTTTACAATGTGCGGTTCTATGGCGGAGAAACGGCTGTGGTTGTCGTATCAGGCGATGGTGATACTGACCTTGATCTATATATCTATAATTCAAACGGGAGACTTGTAGCTTCTGATACGGATTATACTGATGATTGTGTTTGTTCCTGGGTTCCCAGTTACACTTCAACATACACAATCAAAATTGTTAACCGCGGTCCTGTTTACAATCAATATCGAATGGCTATAAATTGACAATGACTTGTAATAACAATCTTAAAGATGCGACGGCTCGTCATTGATGGTTCCTTAAGGTTGTAAATACTGATCAATACCCTGATAACATAAAGAGTCCGGCATATGTCGGACTCTTTATGTTATCAGGGTATTGCGAAATGTTATGTCGGATCAGAAATTGTAGCCGAAGGTGATGTTGAAGCGGTTGGAGTGCATCTTCAGCGGCACTTTGACGTCAATGTTGTTTTCGTCGGTGACAATCACGTCACGCGCCATGTCGCAAAGGCCGGCAGCTCCTGACAGGGCGAAATAATAGTGGTCGAAGATTGTGGCGCCAACGCCGAATCCCCATTTGATATCGGCACGGTTGAGGTCGCCGTTCTTGCCGAACAGCGGGCCGCTGACGTTGTATTCGTCAAAGCCAAGATGGGTCTTGCCCTTGAATGCGATGTCGATTTCGGGTCCGGTGAACACCGAAACGCTGATGTCGGGAGTGAGATCGAAATGGTAGCCGACGTTGAGTGGGATGCGCACTCCCCACATGCGTGCTGAGGCGCTGTCAAGAGGCTTGTCGCCGAATTCAAGTTCTTCGCCTATGGCATTCTTGTTGATTGAATAGGTGTTGTAGAAGATGCCGGCACCGGGTTCGAAATAGAGGTTTTTCCACAGGGGGATATTGTAGATCGCTTCAAGGCTGAAGCCCGAACTGTTACCGAAGATGTCATATTTCAAAATGCTGTTGTCGGCTTTGACGTCGCCGGGACAGGCGAGCTCATAGGATGCGCGCAGGCCGAAGTAGGAGTGGTTGTCGGGGTTGTTAAA
>CAJJOX010000064.1 GCA_905193485.1 uncultured Porphyromonadaceae bacterium
GTACAGGTGCCGTCGGCATTCTGTCGGTTCGGGTCACTGCCGGTCGACTCGTGCAGATTGTAAAGACCACGTTCGATTCTCCCGTGGCACGGTGTTCGGCTTTCGATATGGAAGCCCGGGTCAGCCGGGTGGCTTTGTGTGGCGGATCAGGAGCGTTTCTCATCTCCGATGCCATCCGTGCCGGCGCGCAGGCTTTCATCACTTCCGATACAAAATATCACGACTTCGTCGACAACGCCCGACGGCTTCTGATCATCGACATCGGACACCACGAAAGCGAAAACTGCACGAAAGATATTTTTTATCATGTAATTAAAGAAAAATTTCCTAACTTTGCAGTCCGGTATTCCCAATTCGACGTCAACCCGATAATTTATTTGTAATTTACATATATGGCTACAGCAGAAAAGAACAAAGCCGAACAGCCCCTGAGCGTTGAATCACGTCTGAAATCGCTATATGAGCTTCAGACAATTCTCTCGCAGATCGACCGTATCAAAACAGTGCGCGGAGAGCTTCCCCTCGAAGTCCGCGACCTCGAAGACCATATCGAAGGCCTGAACACCCGCCTCGGAAATTTCCGGCAGGAAATTGAAGAACTCCGCAAAAAGACTGTTGCCGAAAAAGAAAAGATTAACGAATCGCAGGCTAAGATCGCTACGTATAAAACACAGCTCGACAACGTGCGCAACAACCGCGAATTCGACCTCCTGTCAAAAGAAATCGAATTCCAGACTCTCGAAATCGAGCTTTGCGAAAAACATATCAACGAATACGCCCGCATTATCGACGCCAAGACAGCCGATATAGCCGCAACCGAAGAAACACTCTCCGACCAGCAGCACATTCTCGGTGAAAAACGTGCCGAACTTGAAGAAATCGTTTCTGAAACGAAACAGGACGAAGAGCGCCTCCGCGAGCAGGCCAAAGCTCTTGAGCCAAAAGTCGACGCACGTACTCTCGCGGCATTCAAGCGCATCCGCAAGAATGCACGCAACGGCCTCGGCATCGTCTACATCCAGCGTAATGCATGTGGCGGTTGCTTCAACCGCATTCCGCCGCAGAAGCAGATGGAAATCAAGATGCACAAAAAAATCATCGTTTGCGAATATTGTGGCCGCATCATGATCGATCCACAACTCGCCGGCGTTGAAGACTCCAATCAGGCCTGAGTCCATTCGGCATCGGCATTCTCCGGCACTTCGGGGTTATGACCTCCTGGTTGTCATCCATCGGATAACGTAATCTCGCCGGCGAATTCACAACATATTAAAAATGCAAGGCATCTTTCCTTGCATTTCACAGGCGGCAGTAGCTCAGTTGGTAGAGCATCAGCTTCCCAAGCTGAGGGTCGCGGGTTCGAGCCCCGTTTGCCGCTCCACAGCAAAACCGTTGAAAGCCAGTAGCTTCGTCTACTCTTCCAACGGTTTTGCTGCGCCAATATGTTAAACAACATATTCATCTCCCATGTATTTTAAGGCGATTTGACTAAATTTGCACACGGTCTTTCTCTGTTTCTCGTGATTCGTGAAACGGTTTCATTATCATAAAAGCTATCCTTTTTTCATGAAATAATAAGAATGATTTCGTTATTGAAAACTTCGTATATAGTCTGTAATGAGAAATGAGAGTTAGGCAACTTATAACGGCTAGTCACAGCTTGGAAATTGACTAAGTAAAGGATTAAAAGATGGGATGACATAATAAAACAAATAAAATCATTTGAAATGAAGCAAGACGACATGAAGGTACTTCAAAAAGTTACCAAACACTCACATCCAATCATGTGGGTCGCCATTGGTATAGCGTATGGAATAATTTTGTTGATTAGCTTTCTTGTAGCTACACATCTTAAAGTTTACAAAACAGGGGAAATGGGCCTTGAAGCTTTTTTAGGCATTATGGGAACGTTTATAGCGATTTGTGCTGCTATTATGGTTGCAGCACAGATTTATGCCATATATAATCGTATTCAAGTCGAAAAAGAATATGATGAGAAATTAAATGAAGTAAAATGCTGGTTTTCCGAGATTAAAGGACAATATGACAGTGACCTGACAAAGATGTTCAAAGCCACGGAAAAATTGAATGTATTAAAGTACCATATAAATGAAGCTATGGGGGGCGTTCATTATTCTGAAGGTAAAAAACTTGAAGGTATAGTTGATGTCATGGAGAATGTTTATATATTTACAAGTAATGAAACTATGTTTTTAGACTATTTTAATAATTCCACTGAGCGAATTAGTGCTGCTCCATATTTCATTGCTAAAAATATGAAAGAATATGCATCTGACATTATGGTTATAAAAGGAAACACACAAGGTCTGAAACGTATATTAAACCGTTGGAATAAGCGTTATTCTCAGTTGAATAACGATTTGTTGACTGTTCACTTAATAATTGAAGATCTGATCAGGTTAAATACAATCTTTAACAAGGTTATGAAAGGTTTAATAGAAACAAAAGGACATTACTCAATGGAACGGGATGATTACATGGCGCTATGTTCCATGGCATCTGACTGATGAAAGAAAAGGATCTGGGAAAATGTAGTCTATATTCGATACCATGGAGCCCGATCAAAAAAGGACCTCTTATTACTCCCAATTTGACGCGCAGAAGCCACGGATATTGATATCTGCCGTCTTGTCAATACGCTTATCCGAGAAGAGGGTCATGCAATGGAGATGCTATTATTCGGAACTCGCCGGTTGCCGCAAATCTTCTCTCTGTCATCCCATTGTTCAAAAAGTGTTTTGAAATGCTTACGCAGCTACACTTCTGATGTGATTTTCTCACAGTTGAATGATCAGACGCCGGCATATTTGTGATATAGCTATGGGGGTATCTTCTTTTAGTTTGGTCTGCCGCGGTTGGCTGATTGTCACTGTGGGGTGAGGGTTTTATGATGCGATTTCAACAATTGGTGAATTTCGGTGTAACTAATGGACATATTTCGCGTCATATATATAAACATGTAATATATTAATTAATTATTAACGTTATGAAAATGTCATTCATCGCTTTTCTACCGATAGCTGCCGGGATTATCGGGGGCGTTATCGGCGGAAGGTTTTATAAGCGATACAAACAAAGGGAGAGAATGAACAAAAAGGCGGATGCTAAAAGTCAAGACAATGAATAGAATTTTGAGTTGTGTCGTGATGCTGACCCTGGCCGTTGCTCATTTGAATGCGGCAAATCGGTTGACACCCGTCCAGAAAGCAGCAATCGTTACAAAATTTGGCACAGAGGTCAAGTATAATTTTGCGCATTTAGACAAAGTGCAGTGTGACTGGGACAGCCTTTATATGGCGCGTATGCCTCAAATCGTGGAAACACCGACCGACGAGGCTTTTCTTGACAGCCTGAAACTTCTGTGCGCCGCTCTCAGGGACGGACACACGGGTGTATGGTGTAATACACCCGCTGTCAGAGATTGGACGCTCCCATTCTTCACAAAAAGATTCGGCAACCGCGTTTTTGTAACAGATGTCATTACTGATAAAATGATAGCGGCAGGATTAAGGCCGGGCACCGAGATACTCGAAATGGACGGTATTCCGGTAATTGAATACGGCGAAAAACACGTTATTCCATATTTTCCTTCCTCTACTCCCCAATGGTCGCAGTCTGCCGCTTTCTTCGGCGGTCAGTTGACGAATGGCCCTGCTGATAAATCGGTGAAAGTCAAATTTAGAAACGCTCCTGACACTGTTTTCACTCTGAACGTGGAGCGTGATATGAATTGGCAATACAATCCGTATGACAAACGGGTTATCTCACACAAAAAATTACCCGGTAATGTCGGTTATATTAAAATACCCTCTTTCCAGCAAGGGCTGTTCGATTACGAAAAATTTGCGGAGGTTTTTGATTCGCTTGAGAATGTATCGTCGTTAGTGATAGATATTCGTGATAACGGAGGCGGAAACTCTACCTATGGCGATTTTATTCTTCGACTTATTTGCCCTGATACAATCCCGGCTCTCGAATGGTCATCACCCAAATATATCCCCGTGATGAAAGCATGGGGCAAAACCGTGAAACCATATATCGAGAAAGGAAATCCTCTTATTCCATTCTCGGCTCAACACGCAGAAATTCCCAAATTTGAAATTCCCGTGGTACTTCTGGTAAACGGCAATACATTCTCCGCGTCAGAAGATTTTGCAGCTACGTTTAGAGCGGCCAAACGAGGCAAAATTATCGGCACTCCGACAGGCGGAAGCACCGGTCAGCCTATTATGATTGATCTCGGTTTTGGCTATATGGCAAGAATATGCGCCCGAGATGAATGGCTTCCCGACGGCACCGAGTTTATCGGAATCGGTATAGTCCCCGATATTATTGTAGAAGAAACCGCCGACATTTTCAACGGCAAGGATGTCGTGCTTGACAAAGCGCTTGAAGCGCTCTCTGTCAACCTGAAATAAGAGATGTCTTATCGGCCGTTTATGTCGGCGATGCCTGAAATGGACATGCGTAGCAGTCTGAATGGAGTCCCGACAGGCATCGGACTGTCGGGGCAGTCCGGATTTATGGACGTGATCGCTCAGGCAGTCAATGTTTGCGGTTGAGGGCGCGGAGTGCTTCTCCGACCCAGAGCACAAACGAAGTGGAAGCAATGATAATCAGCCAGTCGTAAAAGTGTAGAGGGGTCACGTTGAACAACCCGTTGCCAAACTCGACGATCAATACCTGTCCGACAAAGATTATCGCCGCGATGAACAGAAAGCCGCGGCATCCTTTGAAATGCAGCGCCGAACGTCCGGTGGCGAAGGCTCGGGCGTTGAACATGTTCCAGAACTGCAGGAACACGAATATAGTGAAGAATAGCGACAGTTCATAAGGCGTCATGCCCGTGTTCGCCCCGACAGGAATGCGGCCGATCTCGGTCAGCGATGTCAGTGACGTGCAGTCAAAGTAATAAAGCAGACACATGAGCAACGCGAAGAAGGTGATCCCTGTGCCGATAATCATCCGCCACATGGCGCCGTTGATGATGAATGCGTTTCGCCGGCGCGGTTTTTCCCGCATCACCGACTGCGACGGAGGCAGCGACGCGAGCGCCATGGCTGCAAATGTATCCATGATCAGATTCACCCAAAGCATCTGGGTGACAGTCAGCGGCGACTGCATGCCCATAAATGAGCCGCAGAGCACGATCAGACAGGCCGCTAAGTTGACAATGGTCTGAAACAATATGAATCTGCGTATGTTGAGATATAGCGAGCGTCCCCACATCACGGCCCGGCCTATTGAGGTAAACGAATTGTCGATGATAGTGATGTCGGATGCTTCTTTGGCCACCGATGTGCCGTCGCCCATCGAAAGCCCGACATGGGCGGCTTTCAGCGCGGGGGCGTCATTGGTGCCGTCGCCGGTAACGGCTACAACCTCTCCCGCTTTTTGCAATGCCTCGACCAGACGCTTCTTATCCATCGGACGAGCGCGTGCTATGATCTTTATTTCGGCCACACGTTCGGCAAGTTCTTTGTCGGTCAAAGCGGCAAAATCAGTGCCGGTTATGATGTTGCGTTCGCCGTCGGTGCTGTCGTTCCACAGACCGATCTGTCGCCCGATCTCCTTTGCCGTGCCTGGGGTGTCGCCCGTCACAATTTTGATCTTTATCCCGGCTCCGGTCACTTCGGCCACAGCATCAGGCACGTCGGCGCGCACAGGATCGGAGATGGCAGCGATGCCAAGGAATGTCAGGTCATGGCGCGTGAGCTTTCCGTCGGCAATGCAGCTTTCGCCTTCCTCAAGCCTGCGGTATGCGAAACCGAGCGTGCGCATGGCTTGACTCTGATAGACAAGCAGTTGGGCGTCGACTTCCTCTTTCGTCACGCCTGATGTATCGCCGCACATCCCGAACACGATCTCGGGAGCGCCTTTGACATAGAGCACCGTGCCGCCGCATGATGAGCGCACCACAGTTGCCATATATTTTCTCTCGGTCGAGAACGGCAGTTCTTCCGTCACTTCAGCTTTCCGGCGTATGTCGGCATAGTCGACGCCTTGCTGTTGCAGCCAAAGCAGTAACGCGCCTTCTGTCGGATTGCCAAGCACCTCAGGCTTGTCGCCCGAAAGATCGAGCTGGGCTGTGGAGTTGACGGCAATTCCTTCATAGATGATTTCCGTTGATGGGTGCCCAAAAAAATCGGCGCGGGCCACCTGCATGCGGTTTTGTGTCAGTGTGCCTGTCTTGTCGGTGCATATCACGGTGGTGGCTCCCATCGTTTCACACGCATGCAACCCCCGCACTAAATTGTTGGTCTTTAGCATCCGGCGCATGGAATAGGCCAGCGATAGCGTCACAGCCATCGGAAGGCCCTCCGGCACAGCCACAACCACCAGCGTCACGGCGATCATCACCGTCTGTAGCAGATAAGCCATGAAGCTGATCCAGTCAAATGCGTCGACGTTGACAAAATACATCGTGACGCGACCGGCGACAATTGCTGCCGCAATTATATACGACAGCTTGGCGATCAGTTTTCCCAGCCGGTCGAGCTGTTCGTTGAGCGGTGTCTTCACTCCGTCGTCAATCTGAGCCGCCGTAAACACCTTGCCGTTTTCCGTGGCGTCGCCCACCGCTGTCACACGCATCACTCCATGACCTTCCATCACCTTTGTGCCGCGCATGGCATGGTCCGACGGGAATGTCGCGTCCGGGTCCTGCTGAGTCGGATCGGTCGTTTTATGGCATATCGGTTCGCCCGTCAGTGTCGATTCGTCGATGTTGAGTGAGGTCGCTTCAAGCAGCTCGCCGTCGGCTGGCACTTCGTCACCCGTATTCAGAAACACTATGTCGCTCGTTACGATATCTTTTTTTGCCACTTGCGTGATCCGGCCGTTACGCACCACCTGCACCGGCTCATCGTCGTTGACGCGGTTGAGCACCGCAAATTCGCGGTCGGCTTTCATCTCAAACAGAAATGCCATTCCGGTGGCGAGAAGTATGGCGACAAATATGCCGATCGGCTCGAAAAATACCGTAGATCCCTCTTCAAGCATCCAATATTCGTAGCATGAGATCCCCACCGACAGCGTTCCGGCTATCAGCAGGATGATGATGAGCGGATCACTGAATTTATGCAGAAACAGCTTCCATAGCGGCTCCTTGACCGGAGGGGTGAGCAGATTGTCACCATGAATGCGACGGCTTTCCGCCACTTCGGCGTCGGTAAGACCGCGGTATTGTTTTTTTTCAGGCATATATTCTTGTTCTTAATTATCGGTTATTCTATCGTTTTTAGTTTCAGACGGCTGTATTGTCATATCCATGATTGCTGGCGGGCTTTAACCGGAATTGATTCCGTGAGCATCCCGATGAATTTTTTCATTGACTTTTTATGATACGTGTCTTTAAGAATATGGACGCATCCCATCATCTCATTGTCGGGAATATCGAGTGGAATCGCTTTTAGATCGTTTTCGCCATAGATCGAATCCTCGGCAAGCACGGTGACAAGCGATGTGCTGCGCACTATCTTCAGCAGGATGTTGACCTCGTTTAATTCGATCATTATGTGCAACTGATTCCGGCCGGCTGTCACGGCATCGAACGCATTGCGGGCCTGAAGTCCACGGGCCGGAAGCGCAAGATTGTATGCGGCAAGCTCGTCAAGCGACACCTTTTCCTTTCTGGCCAGCGGGTGGTTGATGTCGACAACAACCGCAAGCCGATTCTGGAAAAGAATATGCGATTCCACACCTGCAACCGTTAGATTCGGGCGGAATGCGAGCACGAAATCAACGTCGCGATGTGTGAGCATCTCCATCAGGTCGTTCATCGGTTTGTATATGATGTGCAGGCGTACCTTAGGATAGCGCTTCATAAAATCAACAACCGTTTCGGTGAGCATCGAACTGAACGAATAAGTCACCCCGATGTTGAGCTCACCCGCCGAAAGGTTGCTCAGATCATTGATCCGTTCCACGCACAGCTCGCAGTCCGTCAGTGCGCGTCGGGCATATGGCAGCAGTTCGGAGCCGGCTTCTGTCAGACCCACATTGTGGCTGTTGCGCACCAGCAATGATGTGCCAAGCTCATCTTCAAGAAGCTTTATCTGTTGTGAGAGAGTGCTCTGGGTGACAAAAAGCTGCCGCGCGGCTTCCGAGAAATTGAGCGTTTCCGCCACTTTCGTGAAATATCTTAACTGACGAAGTTCCATTTTAGCTGACACTTTCATATATCGGCATGCAAAAATAATCATTTCCCGCCTATCTGGTGGCCTGAAAAGATATGTTTTTAAATATAAACACAGGCAAAGTGGCTCCGGTGACCATCCCCAGAATGATTGCCCCGCAGGTTAATCCATTGCTCGTGAAAAGATAATAATAATGATCGAACTCTCTTTCGCCATTGCTGAGCAGACACATGGCAAGGCCACCGAAGCATTTATAGGCGTAAATGCCCGGAATCATAGGCAACAGAGCCGGGAAAAAACAGGTTTCGGCCGGCATTTTCGCCACAGGAGAGATGAATACTGCCAGCATGCCGGTCAACAATGCGGCCACAAAGCTGGCTATTATAATATTGGTGTCACCCAGAGCCGGGTTCATCAACACGAAACGCACCGAATGCCCCATGGCCGCTATCAGAGCGCACCATAAATAGGCTCTGCGGGGCGGACGGCTGATAGCGGCAAATCCGATAGCGGCTATCGCTGCGAAGAATGCATCCTGTAAAATTTCAGTAACCATGATATATTGAATAATTTAAAACATCCCTGTGCCCATCAGAAACATTCCGGCACAAAGTCCGGCCGACAGACAGCATGTGAGTATCACGGCATCCGCGAATCGGCATAATGAGCATATGTAGTGCCGGTAAAGCATATCGCTGAATGAATTGAGAAACGGTATGCCGGGTACGAGATAAAGCACGCTTGTGCCAAGCGCCACCTCGGGGGTGGTGCCCAGTGCGAAAAGGCTGTCTGCCGAGGCGATCACCGATGATAAAAAAGCGCATATGATGAATGTGATGCGTGTATCCACGCGATGTTTCAGCAATTCCTGTTTCAGATGATATCCCGCGCATGTGGCTATGAACACAATCAGCATTGCGGTCGCGTCACCTCCGAAAAGGCGGCAAAATGAAGCGTTGGCTATCGATGCCAGCATCATTACCGTCGGACTGTTCTGACAGTCCGGCCTTACGGCAGCATTGAAACGGTTCACCATCTCATCAAACGCCAGTCCGTTGTCATGCACCTGCCAGCTGAGAATACTCAGCCGTGCATTGATGTTGAAGCTTATCGGTGCCTCAGGAACCGGTTCTGTCGAAACCGTGACCGCCGTGTCGTGGCCGGGGGCGCGTGCTCGGCCGACCGGGGCCCCGCCGTGTCGTCACCCCCGTGCAGTGCCACTTGCACATATCGTGGCATTATCGTGATCTGTATCCGGCGGCCATAAGCTTCGGCTATCCGTTCGGCGTTCTTCGTCAGCCTGATGCACGTGGCTCCCGCGCCGAGTAGTGTCGCGCTGTATCTCGACAGAAAATTGCACAGCGTCACAGCCGATGGCTCAGTCTTCGTCATAGCCATCTTCCTCCGCTGTCATGGGGTCGCCGGGCAGGAAAAATTCCTCGCGCTCTGTGCCGATACTTATCAAATGTCCGGGCCTGATTCTGTGCGCATGGCGTATGATGTTTAAAACAAGCCTGATAAAAAGCAGCATGATGAATAGTCCCACTATGCTGATCCAAACGATAATCGATGTGTTCATATAAAGTAACTTATGGATTGAATATTTTCAATCGCAAAATTACTTTGGCGCACCCGTTGCCGCATTCATCGGCTATGCATTGTTTCTATATCGGTAATAAGCGGTGCTAATCGCCGCCCCACGCTATCTCTGGTCCGGCTCTCATTGAATGGCCTTGATGACGCGTGCCGGATTTCCGGCGGCCACATGGCCGCCCGGGACGTCGCGGGTCACCACCGAGCCGGCTCCTATCACAGCGCCGTCGCCGATGCTTAATCCCGGAAGGATGATCGCCCCGCCGCCTATCCACACACTGTCGCCTATCGTTACCGGTTCGGCCCATTCTGCTCCGGTGTTGCGTTCGTCGGCCCGCAGTGGATGGCATGCCGTGTAGATGCTCACGTCTGGACCGATGAAAACATTGTTGCCGATTGTCACACGTCCCTCATCGAGAATGGTGAGATTGAAATTGATAAAAACATCATCCCCGATGTGCACGTTGCAGCCATAGTCGCATCTGAACGGTTGGTTGACATGCACACGCTCTCCGCACTTCCCCAGAATGCGGTGCAGGATGGCATGCATTTCCTCGGTCTGGTCGGGACGCAGATTGTTAAACTCCCAAATGGCCATGCGCGTTTCCTGCAGACGTCGAAGAAATTCGGGGTGCACTGCATCGTATGGTTCTCCGTTAAGCATTTTTGCCCATTCTCTCTCAAATTCGTTCATCTTCTCCATGTCCTTCATCTCGGAATAGGGTAGGGGTGGAATGAAATTTAAAAACGGGATGAACCGTTTTCGATTCGTCCCGTTTTGATGTTGGTGACTCCTACAGGATTCAAACCTGTAACCTTCTGATCCGTAGTCAGATGCTCTATTCAGTTGAGCTAAGGAGCCGTCCGTGGCTCAAGCCTTTCGTTTTTGTGACTCCTACAGGATTCAAACCTGTAACCTTCTGATCCGTAGTCAGATGCTCTA
>CAJJOX010000065.1 GCA_905193485.1 uncultured Porphyromonadaceae bacterium
AATATTTTCAGGTGTTTTGAATGACGTTTTTCGGAACATCAAACTGAACACCCTAGTAAATTAATAACCGAATGATTATGCGTAAAGTAATACTATCTTCGTTGTTTCTTATTCCTCTTTTGGGATATTCTCAAACAGAAATTCCGGATAGCATAGAGGGAAAAGAACTTAATGAGGTCGTTGTGGAGGCTTCTAATCAGCGGACTTCATCAACATCTTCCACTTACATTCCGATGTCGCGGCAAAAGAATACAGCTTCGGATGCTATATCGCTGTTGAGTCAGATGGCAATACCCCAGCTCAATGTTGACCCTGCAAGTCAAAATGTAAAGACTGTTTCGGGTCAAGCCGTTTCAATATTTATAGACTATGTCGCTGCCTCTGCTCAAGATTTGAGCGGAATGCGCACAACTGATGTAAAGAAGGTCGAATATCTCATTTATCCCACTGACCCGCGATTCAGAGGGGCGCAATATGTCATAAATTTCGTAATGCAGAAATATGAATGGGGTGGCTATACAAAACTTAGTGCAGACAAATGGTTTGGCGTCAATCGCTCGGAGGCCTCGGTTTATTCAAAATTTTCCTACAAGCGAATGACCTTTGACCTCTATGCGGATGAAATTTATCTGACAAACCGACACACAGGGACACAGTCAACCGAAACTTTTCGTTTCCCGGATTTATATGGTAAGGGGCCGCAGACCGTTGAGAGAGTTTCCATTCCCGCTGCTCTCCGTTACCGAAACAATAGCAATGACATAACGTTTCGTGCATTATATAATACAGACAAGACACAAATCTCCAATACGCTGTCGTTGGCATTCACCTCTATACCGCGTAATGATGCCACAACATCACTGACATATGCAAATGATTTCTTACCCGGTTCGACAGCTAAGTCAGTCGCCTCAAGCAATAACTTCAGTCTTAATTATAATTTTGAGATTTATCGCTCCTTCGGCGAGAAATTGGGTATGAACATAGAATCACGTTATAATTACGACCATAACACATCAAATTCGGATTACACAGACAATGATTTCCGTATTATCAATGATGCGAAAGAGGATATGCACTATGTGAGTGCCACGCCATGCCTCGTATGGAATCCCAATAATCATAACAGTTTGATGCCGTATATGCACGCTGAATATTCGACAACCAAAATAAATTATTTTGGGAATTCGCCGTCGCATCAGGATTACGACATCTGGGGATATATGGCAGGCGTGAAATACACTTATCAGCAAAGCCAATGGTCTGCGGGCGGTCTTGTGGGCTGGGTATATGCTGACGTAAATCTATCAGGCACACGAATAAAAGACAATTATCCACAAGGAAACATTTTCGGCACATATTCTCCCAACGATAAGAATCAGGTTGAAGTCACATACGCTTTTGGCAAGCAGGTTCCCGATACTTACCAAAAGAGCCCTAATATGCTTCAGCAGGATGAATTGATGTGGTATGCCGGAACTCCCGGACTTGACAACTATTGGAATCATAGGGCCGATGCTACATATACATGGCTTCCGAACAATAAATGGCAACTTTCTCTGAATGGGGCTTATTTCATAGCAGACAACCGTGTAACCTCTATTTATACTCCCACAGCTCCGAATGGCACGATGTTGCGGCAATATCTCAACGATGGTAATTTCAGCTGGACTACGGTAACGGCAAACGCCACTGCTAAATTTCTCGGAGGCAAACTAATTGCACGGGTTAGCCCCATGTACACGCACTATTCCACGACAGGCGAATACGCGCAAAAGATGGACGGACTACAATGCACGGCACAACTCACATGGTATTTTGGCAATTTTTACCTTTTTGGATGGTATACCACTCCACGGAAAGACCTCAGCCAGACATCCGGAATAAAGGATAGGACACCCTCACGATACCAGCTTCAAATTGGATATGGCAAAGGGGCTTGGAGAGCATCTGCGACAGCTTACAATTTTCTTCGTTCAAGCTGGGAATCATCCCGTGAGACACTAACCAGCCAATACTATCAGTTTGACAGACGCACATATGGAACAGCGCAGCATATGCGTTTCCAATTCTCTGTAACTTATACTTTCGGATACGGTAAAAAGATACAACGGGGTAATGAAGTCAGTGGCTCTGGTACTGGACAGAGTGCAATTCTTAAATGAAGGAGCTGATTTGAATTAACCATTATAGAGCCACTGAGAAAATTTGACTGTTCTCAGTGGCCCTTGTAATGTGTACGGTTGTTTATCTTATTCCGAAGCCTCGCTTTACCGTCTGTGTCAGCCGTTGCCATTGGTCTTTGAGCCATTGGAATATCCGGGTGCCATTGACATGGAGATGGAATTTGTTGTCCGTGGGGTCTCGCTTGATTTGTACCTTTACCCCCGAAGCGTCCACCTTTCTCCGCTGGAACGGATAATAGAGTGTGGTGCCGAACTTTAAGACATATTCATTCATCGAGAGAAGCCCCTTTATGGTGTTGTCATTCAATCCCACGTCCTGACATTCCTCTATCGCCGGAAGCATGGCTACCGCATCGGGAAAGAACTTGACGAAGTTTCCAATCTTCCATTCATAGCTGCGGACGGTGTCTGCCTCATGTTCTTTCTGCCGTCTCAGGCTATCCGATAGATTTGATATTTCACGGTGTAAATCCCGTTCCCGCGCCTCTGCACGGTCTTTCATCTCGCGGATTTCATTATCCTTTCTGACAATCTCGGCTTCAAGCCTCTTGGTCTTGCTCCCGGTGAATATGTTGGCGATGTTGCTGCCGAGTTCCTTGCGTTGCGCATCCCGCTCGGCTTTTGCCTCGTCACACTCACGGATGGCGTTTCGGGCTTCTTTTCTCGCCTCGTCAGTCTGTGCCTCGTATGCCTTTTTCTCGGCGGTCAGTCTGTCGGTATCCTCTGCAAGTCCTTTCCGTTGCTCCGCAAGTCTGACGGATTCCTCCGACAGTCCTGCGTTGGTATCGGCAAGCGATTTGTTTTCGGCGGCGAGAGAAGAATTAGCCTCGGTCAACCGGGAGTTTTCGGAATACAGCTCGTTGTTCTGCTGCCGTATCTCCTCGTTTACCTGCGTGAGCATTTTCTTCCGGGTGTCGAGAGCGGTTGTCCGACACTCAAGGCTCTCCACCTTGCTTTCCAAAGATTTTTTCTCTTTGTCGAGCTTCTTTTTCTCAATGGAGAGATTGCCGATGTCTTCTTCAAGACCTTTCTTCTTCACCATGCAGTCGCGGTAATATTCGTGCTGCCCGATGTGGCGAGCCTCTGAGCCACGGATGCCACGCTCCAGACCGTATTTCGCCATAGCCTCGGCATAGATGTCCTGATAGCGGCTCATCTTTCCGCGCTCCATTATGTCATCGGCGCACAGCCTCGGACGGTTGGCGGCTTTGGTGCGGTAACGCTTCTTTGCTGTCGCCTCCCTCGCTTTCTTCTTTCTCTCGGCGGTCACTATCGGAACGACGGCGATGTGAAGATGCGGAGTGCGCTCGTCCATGTGGAGTGCGGCCCCGACTACATTGTCGCCGCCGAATGTGTCGCGCGCCCATTTTATGTTGTCGGCAATCCATTCGTCGAGCTTGCCGCTGTCGATGATTTTCTGCATACCTTCGTTGTCGGAGGTCATAACCAGGTTGAGGCACCGAACCTGCCTGTCGGAGATTTTTCGTGTAATCCCGGCATTGGCTATGCGGTGTTCGACAGCCGCCGCAAGCCCGGTTATCCCGTCGGGATATTCGACCAGATTGTAGCGGTTGAGATGCGTCCGCGCCGGGTCCGCGTTTTCGGGATGGGCGGTACGCTCGATATGCTTGGCTATCGAGTTCAGCGACGAGTTCGCCTTGATGATGTGTAACACAGCGTAGCTCATAGGCGGACGAGTTTAAGTTGCGGAGCAATCGGAGTGTACGGCTTTCTGTTAAGCCGTTCCGGGGTTTCCAAAGGGGTTGACCTCTTTGGCATATTGGGGACATTTTCAGCGTATCGGAACGATATGCGGCTCGGAAAATTCCCTAATATGCTAAGGAATTTCCCGCATGGCTGTAATTTCCGTGCGCGGCAGCACGGATGGGACTGCTCCCCGGATATGGGTCGCAGGGCGGTAAACCACTGTAACGGGTATAGTGGTACACCGAGAAAAAACTCTGTTGTCATCATTTCAAATTCAGGGATACCCCCCGTGCATTCCTTGCACTCTTGCACGGTCGGGAGTGTGCAAAAGTGCAAGGTGTGCATGGGGTAAATTCAAAGTTTGGAATAAGAGCCGTAGGCATCACGGGTGAAGAAAACGCCCCGTCTGTCGCGAAGGAATTTCTTGAACGTGCGTTCCGCCATTCCGCATTTCCCGGCTATGGCAACTCCCTCGGCGGTGGTGAACGTGGCTGGCAGTTCCGACATCACGGCAAGCTGCACATCGGTCAGCGCGTCCTCGCCGATGATGCCCTGCACCCTTGTCGCCGTTACCCGGAAATACTCCGTCAGACGGATTGCCCTCTCGACCGTAGCCGCCTCTATCGCCTTCTTCTTTTTTGCCCCGCACGCCCAGTCGGAGAGGGCAAGGAGAAGGCAGAACCGCACGGCATAGATTTCAAGTTTGCTCGCAATCGCCGTGAGCGTGTCGCTCCCCTCGGCATTGCACCGCTCGGTCGATTCGTTCTGCCATGAGTAGAGGCGTTGGAGTGCGTCCTGCGAGAACGGCACATCTTCGGGTTGTATGTCGCCGCCGCTATCAGCCGCAGGAACAATCCCGGTCAGTCTGCCGACAACCTCACGCCACGCCGAAACGATGTCGAATGAGGGCGATTTTCTCTCGCTGTTCCATTTCGCCTTTGTCTGGTCGTCCGGCACCACATAGAGAAAACGCTCGGTGAAACCGTTTGAGTTGCGGTTCCCTGCGGCAAGCTCGCCCAGCACTTTGGGCTGGATCGTGCCGATGACGCAGAGGAACGGATTGCGGATGAACACACCGCTCTGGCTGCTCTTGCGGTCGGACATGGCTACCTTGTGGTTGAACACCGACATCCAGAACTCCGATTCGGAACCGTTGTTGTAGCGGTTGAAATTCTTGAACCACCCGGCAAGCTCGTCGGCATAGAGGCACAGCCCCCTCGGATTTTCCGAGAGTATGCGGTGTACCGCCTCCGGCGTGACATCCTGCATTGTGAAGCGGACGCGCCTCGGTTCGGTCGGGTTCGTTTCATAGCCGTTGGCCTCTCTCTCTTTAGGCGGCAGCTCCATCGCCGCGAGATAGCGTTTCATAGCCTCGGAGAAGATTGCAGACTGCTCCGCGTCGAAATCTATGAGCGGCTGCATGGCGAAGCTCAACGGGTGGCTCTTGTTGGCTCCCGGACGACCTACGAGGGCGACGAAAAGAATACAGTATTCCTGCCAGCCCGCCATGTGTTCGGCGTTGTGTGTGTTTCCGACAGCGGCGGCAACCGCCGTCAGCATCGACATGGCGAGATAGTCTTTCGGAAATCCGAGGGTCGTGTTCGCCTCGTCTATGATTTCACGCATCTTTCTCGGAAGAACATCAAGGGGAAAGGAATTACGGAAGGTCTTTTCTGCGGCTTTTTCTTCTTTTTTCATCGCCTTCCTCCTTTCCCTGTTGTGGCGGGTACGAGTACACCGACGGCGTTTCCGTCGATGAGGCGTGCCTCCGCCCACTGCAACAGCTCGGATTTTCTGAAATGCAGCTTGGAGCCGAATTTCTGGAACGGCACGGTTCCCGCGCTCGTTTCCTTGTAGAGCTGTCCTTTCTTTATCGGGTAGCCGTTGGAGTTGAGGAACTCCAACGCACCATTCATGTCAAGTGATTCACATTCGTTGTTTGCCTTGGTAACGGCGCGTGCGGAAGCGTTGGCTTCCTTTTCGGCGAGATATTCCTCCACCGACCCCCTTACGAGAAGTTTGAGGACTTCCACCAAAGGGAGATGCAAAAAGTCAGTCATGTTGATTCGGATTGTGGATGTTTGAGTGGTCTGGGGATTGTTTAGCGCATCGGGCATGGGCTTTTAAGGATTAAAAACGTTTGCGGTGTCATCATACAGATGTGGGGTGTTGTCAATAGGGTTAATATGTGCCTTCCAGCCCATGACTACACCCGGAGGGATAAGGCTGGTCGGCGGTTAAACTAATATCGGACACTCGTCCGTGTGCTTGCTAAAATGGCGAAAACCACTGAAATATCGGCTCTGATGCCCGGTTCTTGCCACGGGATATAAGGCAATAACGGGGCTGCCTGTTATCGCGTGCGGATTTCTCCGCGTTGATAACGGTCTTGAATATGCCTGATTATATCGGCGATAATCACCTTTCACAAGGGTGCGGTCGGCAGAGGGGGAACACTGATGCCGCTGTAATCATCATAGCGGTTTTAATCATTGTGCCCGGCACGTCGGCTGCCATTGCTCCGTTACTTTCAACAAGGAGAAATCCACGATGGTTCGCAGTGTCCGGCTTTGTCCGCGTTATTCCGCCATGCGACCTGCTTTTCCTTTTCGGCGGTCATTTCTCCTTTCGGCGCAACGAAACTACAACCCCGGCACGGATTATCCAAATTTTCAGCACCTTGCGACTGCGTTTGACTGTCGTCGGACTGAAAATGACTGATACCCTTGTCGGATTGCTATATTAAGATACGAAAAATTTTTGAATTATGCAAATGTGGAGCGAAATCGGGCGATGAGAAGAAAAAGGACACCGGGTATCCCTCCCGATGTCCGACCACTAAATCCACAATCAAAATTATTTTGACTGCGATTCCGTATGCAAAGTTAGCTTTTTATTCTCACTTGCACAACCGAATAACAATCCGATAATGCGAAAAGTGCGATTGTCATAAGTGATTTTTAAGTTTCCGCTGCTCCGAAACCGATTGAGCCGAGACTGTTGACGGCATCCATCTTCTGCTTGTCGAAAACATGGAGATACTTTTCGGTGGTGGTTATCCCGCAATGCCCCATAAGCTCTGACACTGTCTTTATGTTGACACCGTTGTCGAGCATATTGACCGCGAATGAATGTCTGCCGCAGTGCCATGAAATCCATTTTGTTATTCCAGCCTCCTTAACCCAACGTTTTAGATGCTTGTTGCAGGTCGAGTAATTCGGAAGCTTGAATATCAGTTCGTTTGGGTCGTATGGCTCGGAAGGCTTGCCTATCAGTGCAAGCAAATCATCGTTAAGTGGAAACGACACGGCACTGTGTGAGCTTCTTGATTCCACTTTCTTCTGATTAAACCGCAGTGTCCGTGTGGAGGCATCCACATTCCCGTATGTAAGCAGTTTCACATCACACCATCTTGTGCTGGTGAAAAGAGTGAATATGAAGGCTCGCTGGACTTCCTTGTGTTCGCCTTCATAGTGGGTGCCGACAAGCGTCCTAACCTCGTCGAGAGTGAGAACCTCTTTTGTAACCTGATTGCGGTCGTGTTTGACGGATATGCCCTTGCAGGGATTGCCGCGCATCAGACCTTCCTCTATCGCGTCAAGCACGATGCGCTTGAAATAATGGTACATTTTGTTCGGACCCTCTCCCTTGCCGTTTGCCCGGAGGAATTCAGCGAATTTCAAGACAAGTTCCGGGGTTATGGTTTCCATGTGCAGGAATGTGTCATACTTGCTGTATCTCGGTGTTTCCTTGAGAAAACGGATGAAACGGTTGTAAGTCTGGACAACCGACTTACGGACATAGTAAGTGAACCTCTCCGATTCACATTTCTCCTTGAAATAGGCGAGAAAATTTGTCTGTCTGTCCTTTTTCAGCCTGTATCCGGCACGGTCTTCAAGAAACGCCTGCTCACGTTCAAAACGTATCTTCTCAGCGAGTGCCAGAGTGTTTTTATTCTGTATCCTTTCCTCTTGGTTTCTCGGATGAAGCCAGATATAGAGATTCAGATTTTCTTTTCGGCGGTCATGCTTGACCTTGAATTTTGGTTTTCCTGCCATCGCCCCGGTGGTATAGAATACCTGATTCCCGTCCTCGTCAAGCACCGGGGATTCAGTGCGTCCGAGATAGTATTCCAGATAGAGGCTTGCGCGTCCGTCCTTCAGTTCGGACTGCTGGAGCTTCGGATTCTGCTTATTTCGCGTTTGGATTTTCGCCATTTATTGAGTAATTTTGTTGTTATAGAACAAAGGTAGCCACACGTTGCGAAACGTGAAAATTGCCCTCAACATCTATTAACAACTGAAATGTACTAATTGTGTACTAAATGCGAAAAACAGTCGAAAACACGGCAAATCAATCAAATGGCTAAATTCGCTAAATCATTGATATTATTTATATTTAGCCATATCTAATTATATCGGTTTTCTATGCGTTGAGTTATTCGGTGTTTTGATTTGAAGTTGTGTCATTCAAAGAATTATCGCGTTCTGTTTCTTTAGGAGGAAACAGTTTGGAAATAAATGTTTGATTTCGATGAATAGCTCGCTTAAGTAGTTCCGAATACTGAATAATCTCTATTTCCATTGAGCCATCACGAGCATAACCGCTATCATCTACAACATTAATATTTCGACGATAACAATAATTAAATCTTGGATCATATTTGAAATCTCCGTCTGCGGCTCTAACATCACGAGGTTCTAAAGCTTCCCCTATAAGGTAACCATAGAAAGTATCTATTACTATTTCTTCTTTAGTAAAATTACGCAAGAAGTAAGCATATTTTCTAATTTGAGCAATGTGCTGTGAAAGATTGGTCGTTGGAGTCTTTAATTCAATTATGATACATTTGTGTTCTGCCGGGAATAACAAGATGTCAGGACGTTTAACCATTCGGTTTTCTCCAAGAGAATGAAGATAACGATTCTCTTCCGCCGTAATACTCTCTTTGAAAACCGGTTCGCCATTTATTGTAACATCCTTAAGTTTATGTTCCGATAATCCAGAAAAGTAGATATATTCCTCATTTAAGAACCAGAGATTGCTACTTTCTGTCTCATCTGAACCTTGTGTAAATAGTAAATTGTGAAGACGCTTCTCATCTATATTACGCTCTTGAGTTGATTGAGCTTCTGTTTCACCACGTAAAATCAACTCAAATAAATCGATAACCATTTTTCTATGAGCAATATACCTTGTTAGGGTATTCCTGTCTTTAACAGGAATGCACTCACTCAATTCACCAACAATGTTGGAAAGCGTTGCGTGATAATCAGGAGATGTTGTATCTATCCCTTTCAGTTTATCTAAACAAGTTTGATAGGTGGCATCCGATTTTGCTATCAGCTTGGCATCATAGGAATAAGCTTTCTGAAGAATTTCCTCAACACTATCATCTGCGTTGATTTCGGCTAATGCATCATCAGATAATAGGTATTGGTCTTTTAATTGTTGAAGCCTTTGCTGATATTTTTCCTTTTGAGTTCCTATCTCATCAAAAAGTCTTTCAGCTGTTTTTGATACATTTTCCTCGATAGTTTCAGCTAAAAGTTGCGGACCGCTTACAAGACCATTGACCGCAGCCCGTCTAAACTCTTTTTTTGAAGAAATTTTTATATCCGCTCTGTCATCTCCAGCTAAGTCGTCAAAATATTGCCCAGTAAGTAAGAATAGATAGCGGTGATGGTCTATAGATTCATCAGCTTTAAGACAAGTTAATTTTAATCGAACTCCTTCTACAATTTCTTCTTTACTTGCAATTTTTATTTGGTTCTTTTTTAGAGTTGAAGCGGGAAGTCTATATGATCGTACTTCTACTTCTGCTGTTTCAGCAATTGTAGAGATATGTTTGCAATCCTCAGCAATTGTGCTTAATGGAAGTTCCAATGTAAAAGGTTCAACACTTGGAACAGGAGCATCATCATGCTTAATCTCTAACTGGTCTTCTAATGTATCATTGAAATAATATTCAATGATAATCTTTGGAAAATCAGTATGGGAGCAAAAATAAATAACATAGTGGCTAATAATCGCCTCCCGCAGTTCCTCTATACTCAAATTATTATAAAAAGATCTATCGGTGCTATCGCGAAATTCTTTCAATAATAAACGAGTGGTTATATTTGAGGCATCTTCTATCAACCCCTCATTATCCAAACGAACGATGGCATTATTTGCTAAAAAACGTTCTTGCTTTGAGAGCGTAAAATTTCTAAACGCAATTTTTTTGTTTTCATCGAAGTAGGTACTTTCATATTCGGCAGTTTGGAAAAAGTGAACCAACTGAATACGCCCCGACCCCAAATTATTAAAACCCTTGCTATCATCCTTGAAAATTAAGAGTCGGCGGAAATTTTTATCATCGAACCCTATGCCATTATCTTCAACAACAATTTCATACATGTTGTCGCGTTCTTCCTGAAGATTCTTTCCATAATGCAGTTCGATACAAATGTATGGATCAAAAGATGCGCCTTCTCTTTTTCTTAGTTCTATAGCTTCAAGAGAATTGGTAATAGCCTCAAAAATTGGCTGTAGCTTATTCCCAGATTTATACACGCTTTTAACGACCCCTTTCCATCTAAGGTCGCCAGATGTCTGGTACTGAGGATATTTTACAGGTTCACTCATATGAGCTATCACTACTTTTAATGTGCAAAGTTAGCTATAATAGTTGAACAATGCAATATGCTGTGCAGCATCAATCAGGGCTGACGCATCTTAATTTTTTACAACATCAAAACTTTTTAAGGCGTAAAG
>CAJJOX010000066.1 GCA_905193485.1 uncultured Porphyromonadaceae bacterium
GCTGGCATTGAGATATATGGGGGCTTTGCAGAAGAGTCCGTTTATTGCCAGACCTTTCTCATTCATCCCTTCCGTGATGCCGCCATCGTAGCCTACGGCATAAACGGCGCCATATTTCGAAGTCCATTCCACAGACCCCGGAAGCACATTGCCCTGTTTGTGAATACCGCGGGGATAGACATAAAGATTGGTCGGTATGGGCGTTTTCCAGTCGAGAGAACGACCGACAATGCGCAGATCGTCGTTGCCATTGTAAAGTACACGTGAACATGCATCAGCTTTATAAGAAGATGATAGGAGGATGGCGGATACTAAAGCCAGAATCAATTTTTTCATTGTTTGTGTGGACGTAAAAGGATGAACGGTGTTTGTTTGAAGTTGACGTGTGCCAATTTTCATAATATAACACATGCTATATCCCGGATGTTCGAAAGAAAGGAACGGCTTGCCAAATAAGTTGGCATATATGGCGCTAATTATGAAATTTTCGACGCGTTACGATGTGATGATTGACGATAAAACACTAAATTTGCATCTGTTTTACGCAAATTACTTCTTATATATCGGAAATGTTTTTTCAAAAATCCATATCGCAACTTGGAAAATATACGCTTTTCATGGGCCGTGTGTTTACAGGGCCTCCACGATGGAAAGTGATGATGGGAAGGATCGTTTTTGAAATCAACAAGCTTGGTGTCGACTCGATTCCGCTCGTGATCATCATATCGTTGTTTATCGGTTCTGTGATCACCATCCAGATGCAACTCAACACATCATCGCCACTAATTCCGTCATATTCGGTCGGCCTGGCAACACGTGATATCGTATTGCTCGAATTCTCCAATTCGATTCTTTGTCTGATTTTGGCAGGGAAAGTAGGCTCTAATATCGCTTCAGAAATAGGTACGATGCGTGTTACGGAGCAGATTGACGCACTTGAGATAATGGGTGTCAATTCAGCGTCGTTTCTTGTGCTGCCAAAAGTGATCGCCTTTATTTTCTTCATGCCGGTGCTTGTGGCTTTTTGTATAGCGACATCGATGCTTGGCGGTTATCTTGTGGCTGTTTTCACCGATATTATCACGGTATCACGATATATTTATGGCATTCAGGCCATGTTTGAGGAATGGTATGTGTGGTATGGGTTTATCAAATCGCTTTTCTTTGCTTATATCATTTCAAGTGTTTCGTCGTTTTTCGGTTACTATGTCAAAGGAGGTGCGCTTGAGGTGGGTAAGGCCAGTACCGACGCTGTTGTCACGAGCAGTATTCTGATTTTGCTTCTTGATGTTGTATTAACGAAACTTCTGCTGCAATGATTGAGGTAAGAAACATAACCAAATCGTTTGACTGCAAAACGATACTCAATGATGTCAGTGCCGTCTTTAAGGCCGGTAAGACCAATCTTATAATAGGTCAAAGCGGTTCGGGCAAAACGGTATTGATGAAGTCGATTGTAGGATTGCTTCGGCCTGATTCGGGAGAGATCCTTTACGATGGCCGGGATTTTCTTAAAATGGATAGTCGCGAGGTGAAGATGCTTCGCCGTGAGATCGGGATGCTTTTTCAAGGGTCGGCTTTGTTTGATTCTGAAACCGTGTTGGGAAATGTGATGTTTCCGCTCGTGATGTTTTCTGACATGAGTCAGGAAGAGATGCTTGAACGTGCGCATTTCTGTATTGAGCGTGTGAATCTGAAGGGTGCGGATTCGAAATATCCGTCAGAGATTTCGGGTGGCATGCAGAAACGTGTGGCGATAGCGCGTGCTATCGCTTTGAATCCTCATTATCTTTTCTGCGACGAACCCAACTCCGGGCTTGATCCGCGCACATCGATATTGATTGATGAGCTTTTGAGCGATATCACACACGAATATAACATTACCACGATCATTAACACCCACGACATGAATTCAGTGCTTGGAATCGGGGAGAATATCATATTCCTGAACAAAGGCCGTCGTGAGTGGGTGGGTGATATGCATGAAATATATCACACCTCAAATGAGGCTCTTAATGATTTCGTATTCGCTACTGATCTGTTCCGTCATGTGCGTGATTATGTAGTCACACACGAACACTCCTGACGGATTTGCTTTCCTGTTTAGTAAAGGTGGAACATCCGCTCCATCATCTGCCATTTTTCAGCTGATGAAGTTCCGGGTTTTGCCAGTTGGAAAACTGACATGTAGTCTTCCCATTCGGCTTGACGGGGAAGAGTGGCCATGCGGGTCATGGCCTCGTCCCAATTGAAATCCAAAGGCGTTTCGACAATCATGAACAGGCGTGTGCCAAGAATGTAGATTTCCATTTCAAGAATGCCGACTGCGCGTATTCCCTCGATGATTTCTGGCCATATGTTTTCTTTGCTGTGCCGACGACGATATTCAGCGATTAGTTCAGGATTATCGCGCAGATCAAGTGTCTGGCAATAGCGTTTTGTGGGTCCGTCGTAATGATAAGACTTTTTGTATCCTTCGGTCATGGTTTTTTGTATAATTTTAGGTCAATGATTATTGGACGATGATCTGAGGCAGTCGACTCGTCGGCAACAATTGGCTCTGAGGTCAAACATAAGTTATCCATTCCGGATACAAAAATGTAGTCAATTGTCGTAATGGGCTTGTCGGCAGGCCATGTGTGATCTGTCGGGAGGGATAATGGGGTGAACGATTTCCGCAACTCAATTATCGTGAAACTTTCCGGTTCGGCGTTGAAGTCGCCCATCAGCAATATAGGCATGTCGGGCACTAACTTTGTGAGGGTGTCGGAAAGTATGTTGACTGACGCAAGCTGATCTTCAGGCGTCAGGCTCAAATGAGTGCAGCATACGGCATATTCCGGAAATACGGCTATCAAAGCCGCGCGTTTTTCCTCTCGTCCAGGCAATGCGAACCGATGGACTGCCGTAGGGACGGTACGGCTCAGTAATGCAATTCCATATCGGCCGCCATTGAAATCTATGGCCGGAGCAAAGGTGGCATGCAGGCCGGTTTCTTCGGCCAACCGACCGGCCACATAGATGCCTTTGCTTCGTGTCGTACAGCTGTCCACTTCCTGCATGGCAACGATATCGGCATTATACCGACGTATGACATTTGCCGTGCGTGTAATGTCGGCTTCGTCATCCATTCCGATGCAGTTGCGGATGTTGTAGGTCATTACCCGCAATGGCTGTGAGGCGGCACAAAGGCTGCACGCGACTGCGGTAAAAAATAACATGATGGTTGATGTGGCGCGGACTATGGTTTTCATTTGGATTGAGATATTATTCCGCGTAAGCGAGTGATTGAATGTAAGCGATGGCACGGTCGAGTATGGGATCGCGGCCGGCGGCGATATCTTCTGCCGTGATGTCGACATCAAATCCTTCGGTAGGATCTATGCCGAATTCTGTCGTGTTTCCTTCGGCATCCAGAATTGAACAGGCTGAGAAGCGTATTCCCCATCCGTTTGGAAGTTCTGAAGAGTAAGGCATGCCGCTACCTCCGCCGGTCGTACTCCCTATCACGGTTACACCGGGTATGAGTTTCATGATGGAAACAAAATTGTTAGCGGCACTGAATGTGCTCCGGTTGGTGAGCACAACAATTGGTTTTGACCATGAAATATGTCCCTGAGAAGCCGGATCGATGTAGTAGGCAAAGGGCTTGTCGAAATCGTTATGCCCCGGACCTGTTTTGTGGATTATGTATCCGGCGAGAGTCCTTTGTCGGATGAAATGGTTGACCAACGGCTCCACATTGCTCAGCTCGCCGCCTCCGTTGTCGCGGACATCAATTATAATTCCTTGGGCACTTTTGAAGTAGGACAAAATGTAGTCGACATTTCCGTCGCCTATGGCCGATGAAAAGGATGCATAGTGCATGTAGCCGATGTTTTCGGGCAGAAGGGCATAAGTGACGGCACCGATGGAGCGATAATTGAAATTGAGATAATACTGTTCGATGACTCTACTGTCGTAGTTTTGAGGGTAATCGCTCCACCATTTGCGGTAATATGATGTGGCGAACGGTGTGGAGAGATTTGTGTGTCCGTCGCGAAGCTCGTCAATCATGTCGCTGCAAAGATCAAACAGTTCCTCGCGTGTCATACGGTCGCTGACACGTGCCGAATAACGGTCATAGACCTCATTCCAGTCGACATCTTTCTCATTAAAGAAGCAGTAATGGCGATCAATCTCGCTCCATAGAGCTTCGAAATTGCCGCGAGGATTATTGTCGAAATCGTCTATGTCGTGACAGGACGAAAGCGAGATCGTCAATAACAAAATGACTATGATTTGTTTCATTTGCCGGATGATTGGACTTTAATGGCCACTAATATGTGGCTGTTATTATTCTTGTTTCAGGCGATAGCTTTTTGCGGGGGTCAAGGCTTATCCATTCTCCTGATATGCCGACGAGAGCGCAATGTGTGAAATCGCGGGTTACGATGTGGTTTATTTTTGTTGACAGAATATTGCCTCGGTAACCAACCCGAAGCCATGTCGCCCCAAACCGTAAATCGGCTGAGAGCTGATGGTCGTATCGGAAATAGTTGCCCCACCAGGCAGGATGAGCCAGTCCGGAATGGTTGCCAAGATATATCTCATAATACAGTTCGCCATAATCGGGCGAGAAAAAAGCGCCTGTGACAGGCGAGGAGGCCTGATATCGCAGTGTCACGGGTCGATTTAATATTCTACCGTTCCATGCGCAATATGCTGCAGCATTCGCTGTTATCGCTGCCTTTGCTGAAGCCGGATTGTTTCCGTTGCGGTCAAGATAAAGGCATCCGAGGTTGACGGCTAAGGCCGAACCTACGCCAATTGAGAATCCTTCAGGCAGTTTCCACCGTCGCAACATCCCCCATGAAACATCGAATCCGGCATACCACATGGCGGCATTGCCGGTTAGGTTCTGTGTGCGATCGACATCAATATCCAATTGCAGATGCATGAGCCAGTTTTCGGGAGCGAATTTCATGGATTGCAGGCGTTGATAGCTGAATCCGAGACGCCATCCTGAATATTTGACGGGTGAGAGATAGGTGTCTGCCCTATGGGCGCTACCGGCTTTAATGGCGTAGGAAGCGTAGACGGGACGAATGGGTGAAGTATCCGGTAAGGTGTCATTTTGAGCTGCAGCCTTTATGCTGAACAGGCACATAAACCCGATGACGACCGATGTGAGAAGATGCGTGGACTTGTGAATCCGGTAAGCTATGGTGTAGTGCGCGATGGTGGGTTCCATAGTTGTATGAGTGTTAGAAAAAACGCTGTTGTCCCGTGATTTCATCGCGCACTTCGTCTTCGGATTTTCCGTCATCAGGATCGGTTATGCCACAGTCATCCGGATCAGCCGTTTCAACTTCATCTTCGTCCTGCGGTGTGTCGGATTGTTCTTCGGGATGTGGAATTGGTCTGGGCTCGATCTCGGAGATGGAGCCAATTTCATAGTTGGTAAGGCGTTTGCCTTTGGCTCGTAGCGATTTTACGGCAATGAAGTCGTCGGCATCAACAAGCATTGAGCCACGGACTGAGTCAATGCCGCCTAACGTCACTTCAAAACGTGCCCCCATAGCATCGGTCAGAGCGATGAGTTGCGATTTGGGGTTATCGCCGATGAAACTCTGGCGCTTGGCTGTAGGTTCAAATTCAAAACGCTTGAGATAATAGTAATTCTGCTGCGAGGCGTCACGGACTATGGCTGTCCAGACATGTTTCGGACGGAATAGTTCGATGCGCAGAATGTTGTCCTCATAATGGTTGGCTGTGTCGAACGTTGATGTATAATATTCACCGTTTTTAAGCACCACAAGCACAAGGTCATTTGATCCGAATTCACCAAGATATTGACCGTGACCGTCGAAATTCAGCCGGAGGACATCAGGATCGAACCACACTTTGCGCCCTCCCAGTGTGGATTGTCCTTTTTCTTTTAGCGAAAATCTGTGCACTTCGTTTCGGGTGACGATATTGCCCATTGCTCCTTTACCCTTGATGGCAAGCTGACTGAAATCCACATCGATGAACAGACTTTTCAGGCGCGCTTTGGGCTTGAGGATCACTTTCACCACCTCGGCCTCCCCGTTGGGATTTGCGGAAAACCATGTTATCTTCGACCCGGGTTTCCCTTGTGTTAGGTTGTATTCCCGATCACGTGTTATGCCGGTGACATTGAAGCGTTTTTGATAATATGTGCCGCCTTTCCCATCCTGATAGATGACATTGTAAATGGTGCGGATGTCATTACGCTTGAACACGGCGATATGGATCACATTTTTGTCGACAAACATTTTGGGCTGGACACGCACCACCTTATAACGGCCATCCTTATAAAATATAATAATGTCGTCAAGTTCGGAGCAAGGAGCGATGCATTCGATTTTTGCAGGATCATTGCCAAGCTGTTTTAGCGCGGTTCCGGCAAAACCTTCTTCCCGATTCAGATATAGCTTTTCGTTTGCTTCGGCAACATTAGCCGCTTCGATGTTGTCGAAATTGCGTATGACGGTACGGCGTGGGAAAGCAGCACCATATTTCGCTTTCAGCGATTCAAACCAGCGAATGGTGTAATCGGTGATATGTTCAAGTTCATTTTTAAGATGTGCGATCTTATCCTTGTAAGCAGCTATTGTTTCTTCGGCCTGTTGGGAATTGAACTTCAGGATACGTCCCATTTTGATTTCAAAAAGCCTGACGATATCGTCATCGGTTACTTCCCGGATCAGTTTCGGTTTCCATGGCTCAAGCCGTTTATCGATGTGTGCGATAGCTTCTTCTTTGGTGCGGCTCTCTTCAAATTCGCGGTCTTTGTAGATCCGTTCTTCGATGAAAATGCGTTCGAGTGAGGCGAAGTGGAGCTGCTCGTTCACTTCATTGAGTTGAATGCTCAGTTCCGACTGCAGAATGGCGCGGGTGTTGTTCACGCTATGGCGCAATACATCGCTCACCCCAATGAAAATCGGCTTGTCGTCGCTTATCACGCAGCAGTTGGGTGACACAGGCAGTTCGCAGTCGGTGAATGCATATAGTGCGTCGATTGCTTTGTCGCTTGATGTGCCCGGCTGGAGATATACGAGAATCATCGCTGTTTTTGCGGTGTTGTCATCGACTTTGCGTATTTTTATCTTGCCTTTTTCATAGGCTTTGATAATGGAGTCTATGAGCGACCCTGTGGTTGTGCCGTGCGGAATCTCTGTGATGGCAAGAGTCTTGTTGTCGATTTTTTCGATTTTTGCACGTATGCGCACTTTTCCACCACGGGCTCCGTCGTTGTAACGGCTCACATCTATAAAGCCTCCTGTCGGGAAGTCGGGATATAGCGTGAATTCTTCTCCTTTGAGGCAGGCTACGGCTGCATCAAGGATTTCATTGAAGTTGTGGGGAAGGATGAGCGACGACAGTCCGGCAGCAATGCCACCGACACCCTGCGATAACAGCAGGGGATATTTGGCCGGAAGCGTCACCGGTTCTTTTTTACGTCCGTCGTAGCTGAGAGTCCATTCAGTGACTTTTGGATTGTAGAGCACGTCAAGCGCGAACTGCGACAGACGGGCCTCGATGTAACGTCCTGCGGCGGCTGACGCTCCAGTGAGAATATTGCCCCAATTGCCTTGCGTTTCGATGAGAAGCTCTTTCTGACCTAACTGTACGAGAGCACCATAGATTGAGGCATCGCCGTGAGGGTGATATTGCATTGTGTTCCCGACAATATTGGCGACTTTATTGAAACGGCCGTCGTCAAGTGTCTTCATCGAATGGAGAATGCGGCGCTGAACAGGTTTCAGACCATCGTTTATATGTGGAATAGCGCGGTCAAGAATTGTGTAGGAGGCATAGTCGAGATACCAGCTTTGAAACATTCCGCGCAATTGCTGACGCACAACATCATCGGAAAGGTCGACAAGCATGGATGAAAAACCGCCTTCTGTCGCCTCGGAATTTTCAGAGGATTCGTCTATGTCATCTGGATATAATTCGTCGCTCATAAGTGCTGAAAATGTGATTAGTGGTCGTTTTTGACCTTAACACACAAATTTACGGATTTTTCTTCAAACAAAACGTCATCTGCAATAAAAAACGGCTTCAAACCGGCCTTAGAACCCTCAGTTATGAAGAAATTTCAACTTTCTGAGTGGAAAATATCCGGCATTCTCGATAGAAACGTATATTGAACCGACAATCACAATAATTCAGCACGCCAACTGCTTAGCCCGCATCCGAAGTGCCATGGTTTATTCAAAATTTGGTGAGCAAACTTGTGTGGTTGGCCTGCGTTCCGGCTGTGGCGAGTAGGTCGGCGATTTTCTGAAGAATCGAGCCGACGGTTTCTGACGAAATTGAGTCAGTTACCGTGGTGTTGTGGAACCGGGTGATGTGGTCGGTAAGGGTGCCGGTGTCTATCATTTTGCTATCTGTTAAGTATGCCGCAAAAATAAGGAAGCGGTGCCTCCGTGGAAAGACACAAATTTACAGCGGAGTGCGGTGTATGTCGCCGAAAATTAGTAACTTTGCGTATGGCATACAGCCATATAGAAATCAATGTCTAAAATCATTGTTCAAAATACATCAATCACTGTTCTCTCGGTAGAGGAACAGGATTATATCTCCCTCACAGATATGGCGACAGCCAAAGAGGGGGATAACCGCTCTGCCGATATAATCAAAAACTGGTTACGGAACCGATACACTATTGAATTTCTCGGCACTTGGGAAGTCATACATAACCCTAATTTCAAAGTGGTCGAATTTGACCACTTTAGAATGAGCGCAGGTTTGCCGTCGTTTGTGTTGAGCGCATCGGAATGGATAGAGCGCACCAATGCAGTAGGCATAATCGTGAAGAAAGGCCGTTATGGAGGCACATACGCCCACAAGGATATAGCCTTTGAATTTGGGTCTGCCATAAGTGTGCCGTTCAAACTTTATCTAATAGAGGAATTTCAGCGGTTAAAGACGGAGGAACAGCGGTTGTTAGGTTGGTCGGCGAAGCGCGAGCTATCGAAAATCAACTACCGCATACACACCGACGCAATAAAGCAGAACCTTATCCCGGCGGAGGTTACTCCGGCACAGGCGAGTATGATTTACGCCAACGAAGCCGACGTGCTCAACGTGGCGATGTTCGGTGTAACGGCAAAACAATGGCGCGACGCTCACCCCGACCTTAAAGGCAACATACGCGATTACGCTACAATCAACGAGCTTATCTGCCTGTCGAATATGGAAAACCTCAATGCGGTTTTCATCGAGCAAGGCATGACGCAGAGCGAGCGGCTTGTGAAGCTGAACCAAATCGCCATTCATCAGATGAGCGTATTGGAAAGCGGCGATAACGATAGGAAGTTGCTGAAATAATTCGCAGCGAGTATGAAAAGGTTTCAGAAAATAGTGTCATATTCCATTGCGATAGGCTTTGTTATAATAATTGTGTTATCTATTTGGGCTATCAATCTTATTGGATATAGCACTGCTGATCATAGGATAAGCGATAGCAAACAAAACCTTGACAGTATAATAAGCAGGATTGAATCGTATAACAAATCTAATCATGCGTTGCCGGAAGCAATGTCTCAATTAAATTTCGAGCAAACTATCAACGGCTATTTATATGATGGGGACATAGGCACAGTTATTCGTTTCAGATATTATAATTTATCTGATGGCAGTTATTTGGTAGAAGTTTTCAATGATCAAGAAGATTCTATTATAAACCAATTTTATAGCCCTACACATCAATGGGAAGACGAATCGGATAATATGGTATGGTTCAAAATGGAAACAAAAGCCCATGAATTATCCCAAATAAAGAAAATCCATGACACATTAAATCCGGTATCATCTTATAGGTTAAGCATACCTTTTACATTGGATAGTGTTAAGAAGAACGACAATATATTAAGTATATTGTCGGATATTACAATACATTGTGATTCAATCGGGTATCTGACAGTTAAATCTCCAGATAATCAAACACGAATGGAAGGTTGGATAGCATTTGACAGGTATGTATATCCTACTGAATATTTGAGGGGTATGTTTGGAGAATGGAAATATTACGATGAACAAGGGATTTGTTATCGTAAGTTTTGGAATTATATCAAAGGAAAAGAATTGATATATGAGGCTGACAGATAAATATTTTTGGGCGTTGTGGGCTGTGGCGCAAGTTGCGATAGTAGCTTCTTGCGTCTATGATGTGGTAATGAATAAATATGTTGATGACGCTTTATTCGTTTTCATTGTTTGTCAGCCTCTTATGGTTATTTTGCCATTCTTCCTTAAAAGGCATCAATTAGGAGCGGTTACAAATATAACTGTTGCAAGCATATACGCCATTTATTGTTGTTGTGAACGATTTAATTCGGGGGTGGATTTTTAGATGGTGCGAACTGGTTTATTTATCTATCAATTCTTTCGGTTTTGCAATTTATATTGTTGGCTGTATATTGGGGCATAGAAAGAATTATCAAAGCCTGTAAAAGAAAATCGTCCAAAAACTTAACGGACTAACGATGCTCGGAATGAGCGGTCGTTGAGGGCGTCGGCTACTATGCCGGTGAAGTCGCGGCCGAGGTTGTGAGGTCGGTAAGGGTGCCGGTATCTATCATTTTGCTAGGGTGTTCAGTTTCATGTTCCAAAATTAAC
>CAJJOX010000067.1 GCA_905193485.1 uncultured Porphyromonadaceae bacterium
ATAGGTTGATCGGCTATTTAGCCGCTTCTGTCACTATCCGTCGATTCATCCGTCGATTCTCTTTTGTTTCATTTTTTTGCAATTAGTCCTTTTCGCGACACCATCTGAAACAAAAAAACTCCGGAAGTCAACGCCTGCTATTCAAGCGACTTCCGGAGTTATAATGGCCACACCAAAGGATGCGATGAAACTCCGATAGACAGGATTTGAGAGCTTGCCGACCTTTGTAATCCGCCTGGGCTTAAAAGCCTCCTCTTGCGAGGATGGGGCCCGCCATCAGCCGACCAAGCTTGTCTCGGTATTTCACTTATAATTGATGAGTTTCCCAATCAACTTTGATGTGGTATGTCAAAAATCTCGTTTTACAAAGCCGTGGTGGTCTTTGTTTCTATAACGCAAAGTTAATGCATGTGGTTCGATTTTGCAAATTTCCCGGTCATTTTATGCGTGTGTTTTACAACACACCGATTCCTGGACGCAAACCCATCATCATCTTCAGATAAAGATCAAATCATAGATACGGCCAATGTCAAAACGGAAGGCAGATTTCACAAAAAACAGAAATAATTTACGATTCGTCGCTTTTTTAGCTCAAATATTTCCGCATCAACCAATAAAGCCTTAAATTTGTAGCATAAACCACTCCTACCGAATAAACAATCCGTCAATTTCATGCATAAATGGAAACACCGTCATCGGCACTCCCTGCAGGCACGCAGCTGAAATCGCCAACCAACGTCTACAACATAATTAAAGTGCTCGGAGCCGGCGGATTCGGAATCACATATCTTGCCACTGTCGACATCATTGCGGCCGGTGTTCCGGCCAAAGCTCTGGTAGCAATAAAAGAACACTTCCTTTCAAACGACTGCGACCGCGACAACGCGACTCTCTCCGTATCATATTCCCGACCAAGCGCCTCGCGTGTGCAGAATTCGCTAAAAGACTTCATAGCCGAAGCCCGACGTCTTCAGACCATCGCCGGAAAGCATCGCGGGATAGTCAATGTCAGCGAAGTATTTGAAGCCAACAACACAGCATATTATGTGATGGAATATCTCCACGGTACATCACTTAACGAATATGTCAAACAACATACCGGTGGGCTTTCGGCTGCGGAAGCGATGCAAATCATCATACCCGTGGTCGATGCTGTGGCATTCCTTCACGTAAACCGCATAACTCACCTCGACATCAAACCGGCCAACATCATGCTGTCGAAAACGGCCGACGGGGCTTTGAATCCCACCCTTATCGACTTCGGTCTGTCGAAGCACTACAACTCTGACGGATCTGCGACAGCCACGATAAACACGCTCGGATTCTCCGATGGTTACTCTCCAGTCGAACAATACATCGGCATATCTGAATTTTCACCGACGGCCGACGTTTATTCTCTCGCAGCCACATTGCTATTTTGCCTTACAGGCAGTATTCCGCCGAAATCAAACGAAATCAGTGCCGATGTGGTCAACTCCCTGCTACCGGCGTCAATGCCAAAATCTTTGCGACGTGCCATAAACAAAGCCACTTCAATGCGCATTGCCGAGCGCTATGCCAACGCCTCACAACTCTACGAAGCTTTAACAGGACGTAAACTTCAGCATTCGCCCCTTTCAACTGAAATTGAAGACAAAAAATGCACTGATCAACAAGAATGCGAAACTACCATAGCAAACGAAAACTCTGAAACGGACAACACATCTGTGCAAGTGCCCGACGATGATGAATCGACAGTCGTTTCCATCAAGAGTAAAAAACGCGAACAAAAGGCCGACCTTACCACTGATTTTAGCGACATCGATATTCTAACCGGCAAACGCAACGATAAAAAAACCGAAAAAGAAAGCCGGCGGAAACAGACCGACACCGACAGCGGCGGCATACACTCACAATCTGAAAATTCAAACAACGGCGATAAAATGCGTAAATGGACCATGGCCATTGTAATCGTGCTTATATCCGCCGCGCTTGGAGCCGGATGCTGGTATTGGTTTTTCAATGGCGATAACGGCGATTCAGAATCAATGGCCGCCGATGCCGAACGTTATGTTCAACTCGAGGAAGAGGTCAACGAAGCATTCCAAAATCACGAATACAATCCGGAAGCCTACAACGAAGCCGCCTATGAATTTGAAGAATTCAAGCGGAAGATGACAAGACGCTACGACACCCCCTCATTGGAAAATGAATTTGAAAGCGCTTGCCGTGAAGAACGCAACAAGTGAATGGGCGATATATCATCCGGGCTTAATTCGCATCAAAAAACCACTACAGCGACTCTGTCAAATAATAATCGGCAAATAAAAATCGTTATTCTGACATGAAAAAATCCATTATCACAGCAATGATACTTCTGTCGGTGGCGATCCTTTCCGGATGCCGCGGCCCCAAACTCGCCACAGCCGATGCGCAGATGGCTCGTGGCGAATATTACGATGCTTCCGTCACATACCGCAAGATATATAATAATCTCAAACGCGACGAACGATCGAAGCGTGGCGAAGTGGCCTTCAAAATGGCCGAAGCACACCGCAAACTCAATCAATTCGCACGAGCATCGGCTGCCTACCAGAACGCCATACGCTACGGCTATCCTGAACCTTCAGCTCAGCTATATCTGGCTCAGATGCTCCATGCCGACGGGAAATACGCTCAGGCGGTGCGTGCATATGAAGAATATCTGATGCAAGTGCCCGGCTCACCGGAAGCCACATCAGGACTCGAAGGCTCAAAACTCGCACTCCGGCTCAAAGAAAACCCCACCCGATTCGTGGTGCGCAACGCCCGTCAGTTCAACTCTCGCCGCGCCGATTTCGCTCCGATGTACAACGGTGATATCCTTTATTTCACCACTACCAACGAAAAAGTGAAAGGCACAAACCGCAGCGAAATAACGGGCATGAAAAAAAGCGACATATGGATGGTTTCAAAAAACGAGCAAGGACAGTGGATGCGGCCCGAACCTGTTGAGGGCGAACTCAACAGCGAAATGGATGAAGGGATTGTTTCATTTTCGCCTGACGGCAACATGATGTATCTCACCAAAGCTCGTAGATCACCCAACTCCAACACTGCCGTAGAGATATTCACCTCCACCCGCAGCGACGCCCAATGGAGCGCACCGACAAAACTCGATATCACCGCCGATACGATCTCAAGTTTCGGTCATCCGGCCGTAAGCCCATCCGGCGAATACCTCTATTTTTCCAGCGACATGCCCGGCAACGGAGGCAAAGACATCTGGCGCATCAATCTGAATGAACGTGAAGGATCGCTCGAGAATCTCGGCGACGAAATCAACACCGAGGGAAATGAAGAATTTCCATATGTCTACTCCGACAGCATACTGTATTTTGCCAGCGACGGTCATCCAGGCCTTGGCGGCCTTGATATTTTCCGCGCCGATCTACAACCTGACGGGCACTGGAAAGTGACAAACATGGGCACGCCGATGAACTCGCCCGGCGACGACTTCGGCATCACATTTGACCGTTCCGCCGAGATTCCGATGGGATTCATAAGTTCAAATCGCGGTGACGCCCGCGGCTATGACCATCTCTATGCCTTTGAGCTTCCCGATCTGAAAATAGAGCTCAACGGATGGGTGACAGATCTTGATGAGGAACCCATCAACGGTGCGGTGGTGCGCATTGTAGGCACCGACGGATCAAACCAACGTACAGCCACACGCGCCGACGGCTACTACAATTTCCGCTTGCAGCGTGGTGTCAGTTATGCCATGCTCGCAGGTGCCCGAGGATATCTCAACGCACGTCAGGAATTTTCAACCGACACAATCGAACAAGACGCTGAATACGGCATCGATTTCATGCTTGCTTCGCTTTCAAAACCAAACATAGTCGAAAACATATTCTATGATTTCGACCAAGCCACACTCCGACCCGAATCCAAGCAAGCGCTCGACGAATTGGCGACGCTGCTTAAAGACAATCCGAACATCACCATAGAGATGACATCCCACACCGATCGTCACGGATCTGAAGAATACAACATCGACCTTTCGCACCGTCGGGCCAAATCAGTTGTCGACTATCTCATCTCCGCCGGCATCTCACCCGACCGCCTGCAATATCAGGGCTACGGCAAAACACGGCCAAAAACGGTCACCAAACGCGTGGCCAGACTATATCCACAGTTTAAGGAAGGCGATGTGCTCACCGAAGAATTCATTCTTGCCCTGCCCGAAGAGGCTGACCGCGAAGCTGCCGACCAAGTGAACCGACGCACCGAATTCAACGTATTGTCTGTCGACTACAAAATGTATTGACAATAACACCACCGACAACAACCAGCGGCCATGGATTTCCGCACAAATGCCATCATCAGCCCGTCATCATGGCGCATCAGCCATCGCTCAGCACTCCTTCTGCTCGGGTCTTGCTTTGCTGACAACATTGGCACTCGCCTTCGCGACCGGTTATTCAACATTTCGGTAAACCCGTTGGGGACACTCTATAATCCGGCAAGCATCCGGCAATGTGTGGAACGCATCGCTTCTGGAAATCCATTTGTGCCTGCCGACATATTTCCTTATGGCGATCTTTATCACTGTTTCGAATGTCACTCCCGGCTTTCCGGCACAGATGCCGTCAGCATGCTCGACAATCTCAACAATATCGTCGAAAAGGAGCATAACCGGCTGAAAAAGACCGACACGGTCATTCTGACATTCGGCACTGCATGGATTTTTGAAACTGTCGACACGGCAACCATCGTGGCCAATTGCCATAAACTGCCCGCAAACCGGTTCATCCGCCGGCGTTTGAGCATAAAAGAATGCATACATCATATCTCCGAAACCATCAATGCCATCCGACAGACAATCCCCGATGCTCGCATCCTGCTTACCGTAAGCCCTGTGCGGCATCTTGCCGACGGACTGCACGGCAATCAGCTCAGCAAGTCGACACTGCTCCTCGCTGTCGACAATATCGTTGAAACATTCGGTCAAACCGACTATTTTCCCTCCTATGAGCTGCTCATTGATGACCTTCGCGACTACCGCTTCTGTGCCGCCGACATGCTGCATCCGACAGAAACAGCATCCGATTATATATTCGAAAGGTTTTCCGACACTTTTTTCTCGTCCGAAACAGTTTCGCTTGGTGCAAGATGCAACAAAACCACACGCCGTATGCGTCACCGCCAACTCACGACCGATACCGATGCCATGCGGCGTTTTGAAGACGAAACCCGCCTGCAATTCGACAAACTATTGGCCGAGGCTCCTTTCCTGGCCGAAGCCATTGACAATATAACACAAAAATAATGTCACAGACCACAACACAGCAGATCCGTCGCTTGCTTAATCTCGAGCCGGGCACATACGACAACACCATTAGCGTGTTGCTTACCGACAGCCGTTCGCTCACCTATCCCGACGAATCGCTTTTTTTTGCAATCACAACCGCCACCAACGACGGTCACCGCTACATCCGCGAACTATATGACAAGGGCGTGCGCTCGTTTGTCGTCAGTCACATTCCCGAATCGATGACAGCATTCACTGATGCCGAATTCATAGTCACACCCGACGTCACCAAAGCGCTCCAGCTAATCGCCCGCGAACACCGCCGTCAATTTGCAGGCAAGGTGATCGGCATTACAGGCAGCCGCGGAAAGACAACAGTAAAAGAATGGCTCTACCAGCTCCTTGCCGACCGCTACCACATCGTGCGCAGTCCGCGCAGTTTCAACTCGCAGATCGGCGTACCGCTCTCGCTATGGGAAATAAACAGTGATACCGAACTTGCGATCATCGAAGCCGGAGTATCACAAGCAGGTGAAATGGCATCGCTTAAAGCCATGATATCACCCGAGATAGGCATAATCACCAATATCAACAACGAACATGCCGAGGGCTTCCGCTCCATCGAGCAGAAATGCGATGAAAAAGTGAGTCTGATGCGTGACTGCCGCTGCCTGATTTATTGCAGCGATGACCCAATGATCACAAGGTCGGTACAACGGTGCTGTCACCCGGAAATCGAACTTTACTGGTCGCACACCGATGTTGATGCTCCGCTTTTTATTTCAAGCGCGGTCGCCAAAGGCAACACCACACTGATTACATACAACTATCTCCACGAAACGGCACAGATAAAAGTGCCGTTCATTGCCGAAGCCGACATTCAGAATGTCATCCATTGCTTGGCTCTGATGCTTTATCTCGGATGCTCACAGCAGGAAATCGCACAAAAGACAGCACGGCTCACACCGGTTGGCACACGGCTCAACGTAATTGAAGGGGTCAACGACTGTATGCTGATTTACGATTCCTACACGTCTGATCTTCATTCGCTGACTCCGGCCATCGACTTCATGGCACGCCGCGCCACCGGCTCCCGCACTTCCACTCTCATTCTCAGCGATGTGATGCATGAAAGCATGCCGCCGTCCCGTCTATATCAGGCCGTAGCCAATCTGCTGCGTCACAGCCATATTGATCGTGTGATCGGCATCGGGGAAGAATTCATGAACAACTCACGCTATTTCGACACCAATGCGACATTCTATCCAGATACGGCATCGTTTATGGCATCCGTTTCACCGGGTGATTTCGACAGTGAACTCATTCTGATCAAAGGTGCTCCGCAGTTTCACTTTGAGCAGATCGCCGATATGCTTGAGGCGCGTCAGCACGAAACGGTGCTTGACGTCAACCTTGATGCTGTCGTGCACAATTTCAACATATTCCGTTCAATGGTACGACCCACCACAGGCATCGTATGCATGGTCAAAGCCTCGGGTTACGGAGCTGGCTCATATGAACTCGCCAAGACACTGCAATCCCAAGGAGCCGCCTATCTTGCTGTGGCTGTGCTTGACGAAGGCGTGGATCTCCGTCGCGCAGGCATTACAATGCCGATCATGGTACTAAATCCCAAAGTGGTCAACTACCGCACCCTTTTCGCCTATAACCTGGAGCCTGAAATTTTCAGCATCGACATTCTCAACGAAATAATCCGTGAAGGCGAGAAATACGGCATCACCGACTATCCCGTACATATAAAACTCGACACAGGAATGCACCGGCTCGGATTTCTTGAAAAAGATCTTCCGGAAGTAATAGAAACACTTCAGAAACAGAAAGTCATACGTCCGGCATCAGTCTTCAGTCACCTCGCTGCAGCCGATTGTCCCGAAATGGATGATTACACGCTAAGCCAGTTCGAACTGTTTGACCGTTGCTGCGACATGCTTCAGAGCGGCTTCCGCTATCACATCATGCGTCATATCCTCAACTCCACAGGGATAAGCCGTTTTCCGCAATACCAATATGATCTCGTGCGCCTTGGCATCTGCCTCTACGGCATCCCGACCATGAACGACGGTTCTCAGGGTGATCTACGTCAGGTGTCATCGCTCACCACCACTATCATATCCATTAAAGACTGGCCAGCCGGAACAACCATCGGCTACTCTCGCCGGGGAGTGTGCCATCGCGATTCAAAAATAGCCACGATACCTGTAGGCTATGCCGACGGCATCAACCGCCATCTCGGCAACGGAGGCATGCGCGTCCTTATAAATGGCGTGCGCTGTCCATCTATCGGAAATGTTTGCATGGATGCATGCATGATCGATGTCACCGATGTCCCAGACTGTAAAGTAGGCGACCGTGTCGAAATCTTCGGTCCAAACATACCCGTAGCCGAAATCGCCGAAACCCTCGACACAATACCATATGAGGTGCTCACTTCCGTTTCATCACGTGTAAAACGCGTCTACTACCGTGAATAACATGATGCCACACTCCATCCGACACCGATATCACACAGATAACAACATAATAACCGGACGCATCTATCGAAGATTGCGTCCGGTTATTTTATCTTATAAGTCGGCAACGCTGTTAGCGCAAGCGATCGTAACTGCGAAGCAATTTCTGATCACGACGGATACTGCGATAGGCTGCGATTATAGCCACAAGGGCACCGACAAGTAGCAGACCGCCGCCACCCCATTGCGGAGTCACCTTAGCCGCAACGCCCTCCACAGTCACCGGAGTCACCATAATATAGACAATCACAAGCATCACTGCCACCACAATAAGTCCGGACAGCGCGACGAGTGACTTTTGCAACGGGAGTTTTTTAAAACACAATATAGCTATGAGCATGAAAAGAATGCCTATAACCGAAGGCACAAGCAGTGCGATGATTTTACCGCCCTCCAAAGGATTCATCTTATAGATCGAATCGGGAAGGCTGGCGTCCCAAAAACCGAAAGGGACGAAAAGAAAGACCACCATGACGGCAATGGCCATCAGTAGATACAATGTCTGTAGTCGTTGAATTACCATAATAAAAAGTTGAATATTGACATTTGAATTTTGATTATCTCTACAAAGATAAACAATCATTAGCCACAAATTGTAATATCCATCACCAATATTTTTCTTAATTTTGCATTTGACTCAATAAATGCCAATATGACCAACCGACAACCACTCATTTTAATCAGCAACGACGACGGAATCAATGCCCCCGGTCTGCGCTATCTCATAGAAAACGCTGTTCAGTTCGGCCATGTCATCGTATCCGCGCCTGATTCGGCTCAGTCGGGCAAAGCATCCGCAATCACAGTCGAAGAGCCGCTGCGCATTCATCGTCACGACGACTATTGCGGAGCGGAGATGTATTCAATCAACGGCACTCCTGTCGACTGCATCAAGCTCGGGCTACATGCCATAGTGCCGCGCCTTCCGGATCTGATGCTCTCCGGAATAAACCATGGTTCCAACTCCGGCGATTCAATCATATATTCCGGCACAATGGGAGCCGTGATGGAAGCTTGCATGGCAGGTATCAATGCAATAGGATTCTCTCTTCTACATCATTCATGGGCCGCCGACTTCAGCGGGTGTGGTGAAACGGCATGCACAATAATCCGGCAGGTGCTCCAACACGGTCTGCCCGACAAAGTGTGTCTTAATGTCAATATCCCCGCACGATGCACCCCCAAAGGGATAAAAGTAGCGGAAGCATCACGCGGACATTGGACTGAACAATACCGCGACTACACAGATCCGCACGGCCGTAAATTCTTCATGCTCACAGGAAAATATATCGATGACGATCCGGATGATACGTCGACCGACAACTACTGGCTCGAACGGCAATATGCTTCAGTGGTTCCTGTCCGGCCTGACCAGACATACACACCAGCCATCTCCCCACTCCGCACAATGCTTGAAAATCAGGAATCCGGCAATTAATAAAAAACATTAACTTTGCATCAATAACCTCACCCACTCATAACTTCAGAAGATTACAATGGCACAGAAACCATCGATACCGAAAGGGACACGCGATTTCGGACCACTTGAAATGGGCCGCCGCAACTATATATTCGACACCATACGTTCGGCCATGCGGCTCTATGGCTACAGCCCCATCGAAACCCCCGCGATGGAAAATCTTACGACCCTCATGGGAAAATATGGCGAAGAAGGCGACAAACTTTTGTTTAAAATTCTCAATTCGGGTGACTATCTGCGTGGAATCGATCCGGAACTTGTTTCCGATGGCGGCGACTATGTGAAACTCACACCCCACATTGCGGAAAAGGGGCTGCGTTACGATCTCACGGTACCGTTCGCCCGGTTTGTCGTCCAACACCGCAACGAATTGCAGATGCCGTTCAAGCGATATCAGATACAACCGGTATGGCGTGCCGACCGGCCTCAGAAAGGACGTTACCGCGAATTTTATCAATGCGACGCCGACGTGGTCGGTTCCGATTCGCTCATCAATGAGATTGAGCTTCTGCAACTCATCGATGACGTTTTCACCCGACTTGGAATCCGCATCATCATAAAGCTCAACAACCGCAAAGTGCTGTCAGGCATAGCGGAACTGATAGGCGCACCCGAAAAAATCGTCGACATAACCGTTGCCATCGATAAAATCGATAAAATCGGCATCGAAGCCGTGAATGCCGAACTCATCGAACGGGGCATTACCCCGCAGGCCGTCGAAACGCTTCGTCCCATCATCACCATGGATGGCTCGACATCCGAACGGATCAACCGTCTTGACGAATTGCTCGCCACAAGCGAAACAGGTCGGAAAGGCGTTGCCGAACTGCGTGAAGTGATCGCCGGAGTCGAAAATCTCGGACTGAACGCTGATCTTGAACTTGACGTGTCGCTTGCCCGCGGGCTCAATTACTATACCGGCACCATCATCGAAGTGAAAGCCCGCGACGTTGCCATAGGCAGTATCACAGGAGGCGGCCGTTACGATAATCTCACCGGCGTATTCGGCATGCCTGGACTTTCCGGTGTCGGCATATCCTTCGGCGCCGACCGCATATACGACGTACTCAACGCTCTTGATCTTTACCCCAAAGATGCCACAACAGGCACCCAACTGATGTTCACCAACTTCGGCATCGACGAAGCCGCCGCATCCATGAAAATGCTCAAAAAAGTGCGCGCTGCCGGAATTCGCGCTGAAATATATCCAGACGCCGCTAAGATGAAAAAGCAGATGAGCCGCGCCGACGCTCTTG
>CAJJOX010000068.1 GCA_905193485.1 uncultured Porphyromonadaceae bacterium
AATGTTTTTGCGTCCGGTAAGGCCTGTGTCGCCGTGGGGGCCGCCGATGACGAATTTCCCGGTGGGGTTGACATGGAGGATGACGTTGTCGTCGATCATCGCGGCCACACCGGCGGGAAGTTTCGCTTTTACGCGCGGAATGAGGATGCGGCGCACGTCGTTTTCGATCGTTTCGACCATCCGACGGTCAGCTTCCTCCTGCGGGATTCCGTCGGAGGGGAGGATGAATTCGTCGTGCTGGGTGGAGATGACGATCGTGTGCACGCGCACCGGCTGTCCGTCGGGCGTGTATTCGACGGTGACCTGACTCTTGGAGTCGGGGCGCAGATATGTCCGCCGCACGCCATAGGTGTCGGTATATGTCATTGCGTCGCCATTGCGGCGTATGTCGGACAGCTCGCGCAGAAGACGGTGGCTGAGATCTAGAGGCAGGGGCATGAATGTGTCGGTTTCGTCGCAGGCATAGCCAAACATCATGCCTTGGTCGCCCGCGCCCTGGTCTTCGGCTTCGGCCCGCTCGACGCCGCGGTTAATGTCGGCGCTCTGCTCGTGGAGCGCTGAAAGCACGCCGCAGGATTCGGCTTCGAATTTGAGCTCGCTGCGGTTGTAGCCGATGCGTGCGATGACGCCGCGCACGGTTTCCATCAGGTCGACATAGGCTTTGCTTTTCACTTCGCCTGCGACGGTCACGTGGCCGGTGGTGACGAGTGTTTCGCAGGCCACTTTCGATTGAGGGTCGCGTGCAAGAAATTCATCAAGAATGGCGTCGCTGATCTGGTCGGCCACTTTGTCGGGATGTCCTTCCGAAACGGATTCGGAAGTGAAGAGATAGTTTTTTTCGTGGGTCATGATGAAAATGTGTAGTTTTTGTTTGGTTCGGTTGCATGTCGCGGATACAAAAAATGGCATTCGCTTGTTTTCAAAGCAATGCCGTAACCAAAACCCATCGCGTCTGTCAGCCGGTGACGTTGTCGGCCTCTGACTTTGGTCAAGCGGTTGGATGAGTGCCGTTTGCACGTCCGTCGTGCCGATGGTGCAGTTTTAGCATTTTTTTGAAAGTGGTTGCAAGCAGCCAAATTTGTCCACTTTTGATGTCGCAAAGTTACGCACAATTTTCCGAACAGCCAAGCGCCGGCTCTTTTTTGTGGCGAAGTGAAAGTCAATCATTCTTTTTCTAAGGATATTTGTTTTTTTGTTTTTTTGGATTAATTTTGCATCTATTGGATAGAATATGCATGAATCGGGTTGTGAAATTATCACATTCCTTTGAAATCGTCACATTTCGTTCAAGCGGTCAGATATCGTTTTAACCTAATTTTATAACATGAAGAAACCAGGATTTTTTAAAAAGATGATTGTCAGGGCTCTATGTTCCATGGCAGTTGCGGTGCCAATCGGAGTCGCAGCCGGGATCACCGATCTCGATGTGTCGGTGTTGACTGACAGCGAAGCTGAACAATGGTACAATTCTCCGGTCAATAGCGGAGAAACGGGAAACGGGTATGAAAGCGCTAAGCTACAGAGCCCGACAGACTATATTCTGAACGAGTCGTCGGAGGTTTCCGGCCCGGGTTATCTTGATCTGGACGGAACACGGTATATGACCATACCTCATGCCTCTGAGTTTGACATAGCGGCCGGAGGGCAGATGACTGTTTCATTGAAAGTATGGCTCGACAGTTATGGAGCGCATCGCGGCATCATCGCCAACAGATGGCATTCCGGGACTTCCAATGCATCAACCACCGGTTTTGAAATATTCGGCGGTAATTCGGCCACTCAATCGATGTCAAACAACGTAAACCTCAACAGAGGTTCCTGGAACAACCTCGGACATCCATACTGCAATACGCTGTCGACGGGTGTATGGTCCGTGATAACCTGGGTGTTTGACGGAAACAGCGGCACATCGAAGATGTATCTCGACGGCATCCTTAAGAGCACCAGATCGGCCGCCAGCTATCCGATCAATCCGCAATGCGATGTTCTTGTCGGCGCCAGATACGACATTTCCGACGGTTCTGAGGCAACGGTCAACACCGAGGGCCTCTGGCTCGGCAAGATCGACGATGTGCGTTTCTATTCCCGCGCGCTTACCGATGATGAAGTCGTGGCGGATATGTCGGCTACTGTCGACTCTTCAACACCGGATCTTATCGCGGCATATGATTTCTCCATGCTTTCCGGTACCAACTGCCCCGACATATCGGGCAACGGACATGATGGCGTGCTCGTCGGTTTTCCCGACTATTCCGCTTCCGGTTCATTGCTCACAATCGAGGCTCCAGAAGCCGGCACCGGCACAATTACAGTCAGTGACGGCGCGACACAGCTTAACAACGGCTCACGCGTGGAGGACGGAACCTTATTGACCGTCGAAGCCACTCCCGCTGCCGACTATGTGCTCGATGCAATATATGTCAACGGTTCGGTGATAACCGGCAACACATTCACCATGAACGGAGCCACAACCGTTAGCGCTACATTCACACGCGATCCTTCGGCACCGACCAAAGTGCTTGTGTTCGATATGAATGAGGACGGTTCGAAATACTACCGTATTCCTGCAATCGCAACAGCCGCCGACGGCTCGCTTGTGGCTCTGGCCGACAAGCGCGGAAACTCTCTCGGCGACCTCCCCAATACGATAAGCATAGTAGCCAAACGTTCGACTGACGGCGGCGAAACATGGTCAAGCGCCGTAACGATTGCCGAAGGCAATTCCTCCCTGGGAAAAACCTATGGTGACCCTGCCGTTGTTCTCGACCGAAACAGCGGTAAGCTGATCGCCGTATTCTCGGGCGACACCGGATTTTTTGTTTCCACAAAGACCTCGCGTGCCGGATTCTATGTTTCAACCAGCTCCGATAATGGCCAGACATGGACGGAACCGCGTGCAATAACCGATCAGCTATACCAAAGCTCATGGTATGGCGCATTCTGCGCTTCAGGCAGTATGCTTCAGACCGAATCCGGACGCATCATGTTTGTTGCAAACGCCCGACTCAGTTCCGCACAGTATCTGACTGATGTCTACGAGTATGTCTGCGCATCCGATGACGGCGGCGAAACATGGACCGTACTAAACAAAGACTCGCGCATTCCGTCAGACGGCCAAGGCAATGAATCCAAGCTCGTGGAGCTCTCCGACGGCTCGCTCATCATGAGTATTCGTTCCGGCAGTTACCGTCGTTTCTCCAGATCGACTGACGGCGGCGTGACATGGACAGCTGCAACTGCTGTAAATGACCTTCCCGATCCGAGTTGCAATGGTGATATCATAACCTACCCCTCTGCCGACGGTCAGGCTCGTCTGCTTCACACTCTTCCGGCCAACAGCTCCGTGCGCCGCGATGTTTCTGTCTTCATGTCGTATGACGACGGTCAGACGTGGCCCGTAAGCAAGAAACTCATCGACGGTTATTCCGCCTATTCCTCGCTGACTGTTTTGCCTGACGGTTCCATAGGCTGTTTCGTCGAAGAAGGCAAATGGGACTCCAATATTCCCGGTGAGGACGGATTCAGGCTCTATTTCATGAAATTCACGCTTGACTGGCTTACCGACGGCTCGGATGACGGCGGCGATGACCCCGTCACCGATGTGTATGACGGCACATTGAATCTTGATGGCACGCGTTATATGATAATACCCAATTCCGAGGAATTCAACATCGCGGCCGGCGGTAAGCTGACGGTATCGCTTAAAGCGAAGATCAGCAGTAACGCAATGCAGTCTTTCATCAACAACCGTGTGCGCCGCTACGAAAACAGCAATAATAATGATGTGTCGGGCTGGGCTATCTACAATGTGCCCGGCACCACTTCCACTTCATTCAACTATCCCGGTTCGAGCTGGACTGCCCGGCACCACGACTCAAGCGGAATCAGCACCGGCGAATGGCATCATCTCTGCTGGGTATACTCCGGTTCGTCGTCGGCATTCTACGTCGACGGCGTAGCTGTCAGCAATCCTCCGGCTGTCAATAATTCACCGATTCCGTCTTATTGCGACATACTGGTTGGCGCCGGATACACAATGACTGACCACACCAAGTTCTCCATTGAGAATCTCAATAACTTTGTGAATGGGAATATCGATGACGTCAGAATATATGGCGATGCACTTTCTTCGTCGGAGGTAGCCCAGGACAAAGAAGCCACTGCGCCGCTCAGCGACAAGAACATAATCGCCGCTTATGACTTCGCCGAGATCAAGGGCATCCACGTGACTGATATTTCCGGCAACGGACACACCGGCGAACTGGTCAATTTCCCGACCGCAGCCGAAACATATCTGCTTACCATCGAAACGCCGGAGTCGACAAAAGGCACTCTTAAAGTCTACAACGGTGAGACCGAAGTCTATTCAGGACGACAGATAGAGGCAGGCTCAGTCCTTCGTGTCGAAGCGGAAGGCGTCAGCCCCTACGTCGTGAAGGCCGTTTATGTCAACGGTGTAGCTCTTGAAGACGGCACCGATACGTTCACGATGTCGGAAGCCGCTACGGTTTCGGCGGAATTCGAGATTGATCCGACCCTTCCCGTATCCTATGCAAGTCCTTCCGGCGACGGCCTGTCAGACACCAACTGCTATGTCGAGCTCGCCACCACCACGGGTGCTCTTAAGGATATAAGCATCGCGCGCTCGTCGAAAAACGGCACCAACTATGAGCTTTGCGAGGATCAGTCTATCGTCGTGACCCCGGGACAGTCGTTCACCTTGAATCTGCAGGCAAAAAAGACCAACAGCATAACCACTTCGGCTCCCAGCCCACAGGACTTGCGTTATTGTGTGGCCTATATTTTTGCCGACTGGGACGGTGACGGCGTGTTTGATATCCAGATGCCGACCGACTCCGAGTTTGCCGATTCATATTATTACGGATACAGCTCCAAGGCAAGCACATCCCTGTTCAACAATGTCAAGGCGAATTACGACCACACGCTTGATATCACCCACACTTTCCAGGTGCCTGAAGATGCCGCTCTGAAACAGACACGCATCCGTGTCATTTACACCGAAGCGTGGGATCCGAATATCGTTTCAGGAACTTCCCCGGCCTTGATCAGTGGAAATTATCAGTCGATCAACAAGGGCTATGCCTATGATTACATTGTGGTTTGTCAGAAGTCAGTGCTCGAAGCTCCGAGAACGGTAACCGTCGTTTCTGAAAATGACGCTCTCGGTACGGTAGCCATCACGACACCCGAAACCGAAGGAAATTCCGTGACCACAGACGAAACCAGAGTTGTCGTCACCGCCACTCCCGGCGAAGGCATATCGTTCCTCAACTGGACAAATTCGGCCAATGAGGTCATCTCGACCGAGAATCCATACACCTACACAGGCGAGGACGATGAAACGCTCACAGCCCACTTCGGCTACACCGTCAGCTATACCGCAGGCGCATCCGGCAATGTTACCGTTACAGCGGACGGCGTCGGGATCAATTCCGGTGACGTTGTCGCTCCCGGCACCGAAGTGGTGATCACCGCTACGCCGGACGACGGCAAGACTCCGATTGTCGAAATCAACGGCGGAGCTGTCGATCTCACCGACAATACCTATACATTCAATGTCGAGGCGGCCACCATGATCAATGTCACATTTGTCGATCAGATCAACCATCTCACAATCTTGAGCGAAGGTAACGGATCGGTTCAGGTCTGGACCGGCTACGACTTTGACAACCCCAACGCGCCCGCAGGCGTCCGGATTGCCGACGGCGGCATCATCCCCACCTATAGCGACGACCTTGAAGATAATATGCGCAGCCTCGAATGCTACCTCATCCCCGGCTCCGGCACGGAAGGTTATGAGAGCGTCGAAACTATCAACTACTCGATCAACGGCGTTGTGACAAACGTAGCTCTCGACGGCAATGCCATTCTCAATATGGATCCCGCATTGGAGATCCCGGCAGACTTCAATGAGGCAACCATCATTTTCGAGATACCTCTTGCCGACGTCAACGGAGAAGTGGTAATCAATGTGACATTCTCCGACAGCACGCAGGGTATCGGTGAAATCGGTATCGATGAAGCTGACGGTCCTGTTGAATTCTACAATCTTCAGGGCGTACGCGTGGCGGCTGAAAACATTGTCGCAGGCTTCTACATTGTCCGTCAGGGCAACACCGTCAGAAAGGTGTTCGTCCGGAAGTGACCGATAAGATTCATCCAATAAAAAAGGAGCGCCGCGGCGCTCCTTTTTTATTGGATAGGGTATGACTCCAGGCTGATCTGACCCCAAAGGCTGAAAATCGTTTAATGACTGGGGTGCGGGCATCGGCCGTGCCAAATGAGGTGTGCGGCAGCAGCCATAGTCGGGCGGCTGATATAAAAAAGGCGGCTGACATAAAAAAGAGATAAACATCCGTGGCGGATGTTTATCTCCTGTAATCGGTTTTTGAAGAAGAAGCGTTATTCTTCGGCTTCCTTCATGTTGTGGAACACGTTTTGCACGTCTTCGTCCTCTTCGAGCTTGTCGAGGAGTTTTTCGATGGCGGCACGCTGTTCGTCGGTCACTTCCTTGAGATCGTTGGGGATACGTTCGAATTCCGAAGAGATTATCTCATATCCGTTGTCCTCGAGATATTTCTGGATCGTCGAGTTGTCTTCGAAAGCGCCATAGAGCACGATCTCATCTTCGTCGGGCTCAACTTCGTCAACGCCGCAGTCGATGAGCTCAAGCTCGAGTTCCTCGATGTCTTTGCCTTCGACGGGTTTGATCTTAAACACGCATTTGTGGTCGAAAAGGAATGACAGGGAGCCCTGTGTGCCGAGCGAGCCGTTGTGCTTGTTGAAATAGGAGCGCACGTTGGCCACTGTGCGGGTGTTGTTGTCGGTGGCAGCTTCGACGAAGATTGCTATGCCGTATGGACCGTAGCCTTCGTAGGAGATTTCCTTGTAGTCGCCGGCATCCTTGTCGGTGGCTTTCTTGATGGCGCGTTCAACGGTATCTTTGGGCATGTTGGCGGCCTTGGCGTTCTGCATCAGAGCGCGGAGGCGGGGGTTGGTGTCGGGATCGGGGCCGCCGGCTTTTGCGGCGATCGTGATTTCCTTACCGATGCGCGTGAATGTGCGCGACATGTTGCCCCAGCGTTTGAGCTTGCGGGCCTTGCGATATTCAAATGCTCTTCCCATGAGTGGTGTGGTTTATTTTATTGTTGTTTGATTTTTTTGTTTTGTGTGGGGGTGTCAGCGCAGCGATGCGTCTGTCTTTTTTTCGAGGTTGGTGATGATCTTGCGCATTACGGCGTCGATCTGTTTGTCGTTGAGCGTGCGTTCGGGATCCTGAAGCGTGATGGCGATGGCATAGGATTTTTTGCCGGCGGGAAGTTTGTCGCCTTCATATACGTCAAACAGGGTGACTTCACGGAGCAGTTTGCGTTCGCTCTCGCGCACGGTGTCTTCGATCTGCTGCATTGTGACGGAGTTGTCGACAAGCAATGCGAGGTCGCGTTTCACGGCCTGTGTCTTGGGCAGATCGGTATAGCTGACTGAATGGCGGGCCGATAGCTGTACGAGTGCCGCCCAGTCAAATTCGGCGAAGAATACCTCCTGCTTGATGTCGAATCGCTTGAGGATCTCTTTTGATATGATGCCGAGCCGGCCGAGGAGTTTGCCGTTTCGCGTGGCCACTTCGAGCGCTGCGCTGAAGGTGGGATCGGAGCAGGCTGCCGTTTTGGTTTCTGTCGGCCGGATGCCGAGTCGGGTGAATATGTTGGCCACGGTGGCGCGGAGATCGTAGATGGTCGATTTTTCTTCGGGGCGCAGCCATCCGGCGGGACGAATGGCGCCTGTGATCCAGATGCCGAGGTGTGATGACTCGCTGTAGGGCGCCAGCGGGTGTTCGGCGGTCGACTCTGCCTGCGGATTACAGAAGTAGACATTGCCGAACTCATACATCATCAGGTCGGCCGCACGCCGGTTGATGTTGTAGGCGAGCGATTCGAGTCCACCGAAAAGGAGGGTCTGGCGCATGACGCTCAGATCGGCGCTGAGCGGGTTGAGCAGGCGCACGCAATGGTCAAGGGGATAGACCGTGTTTTCGGCATAATAGCGTTCGGCCGTGAGCGAGTTGTTGAGGATTTCGTTGAACCCGCAGGCTGTGAGCTGTTCGCTGACAAGGTTGCGCAGGGTGTTGTCGGTGTCGGCTCCCGATTTGAACGAGAGCGACGAATGGACCGTCGTGTCTATTTCGACGTTGTTATAGCCGTAGATACGGAGCACGTCCTCAACCACATCGCACGGGCGCTGCACGTCGACGCGGTATGTGGGCACGCGAAGTGATGCCTGCTTGTCGTCGGCGCTCACTATTTCGATTTCGAGCGAGCGGAGGATGTCGTTGATGGTTTCTGTGGGGATTTCCTTGCCTATGAGGCCGCGTGCGTAGTCGTAGGAGAGAGTGACATCGAACGGAGCCACCGGCTCGGGATAGATGTCGACCGGTTCGCCGCAGATCTCGCCTCCCGCGAGCTCTTTCACCATCAGAGCTGCGAGGCGCAGGGCATACATAGTGATGTTGGGGTCGGTGCCACGTTCGTAGCGGAACGAGGCATCGGTCTGCAGTCCGTGGCGACGGGCGGTCTTGCGCACGCAGGTGGGGTTGAAGTAGGCCGATTCGATGAAGATGTCGGTGGTGGCTTCGGTCACACCCGAGTCGAGTCCGCCGAACACTCCGGCGATGCACATCGGTTTCGTGGCCGAGCAAATCATCAGATCGGCGGCGGAAAGTTTGTGCTCGACGCCGTCGAGCGTCACGAATGGCGTGCCTTCCGGACAGTTGCGCACCACTACTTTCCCGCCGTCGATTTTAGCGAGATCGAAGCAGTGAAGCGGTTGTCCGATGGCGTGGAGGATATAGTTGGTGACATCGACCACCGAGTTGATCGGGCGGACTCCGATGGCGTTGAGGCGGTCACGAAGCCATTTGGGGCTTTCGGCCACTTTGATGCCGCGTATGGTGATGCCGGAATATCTGGGGCAGGCCTGATAGTTGTCGACTTCGACGGCGACAGCTCCGTCGGGGCGGTCGGAATGGAAGGCGTCGACAGAAGGACGGATGAGAGGCAGGGCTTCGGCATGCTGTGCCGACCATGCGGCGAGATCGCGGGCCACGCCGAAGTGCGATGCCGCGTCGATGCGGTTTGGCGTGAGGTCAACCTCAAGGACATAGTCGGATGTGAGGCCGAAATACTCGGCTGCCGGAGTGCCCGGCTTGACTTCGCCGTCTATGACGATGATGCCGTCGTGGCTTTGACCGACGCCTATCTCGTCTTCGGCGCATATCATGCCGAATGACTCTACGCCGCGGATCTTGGATTTCTTGATCTTGAATTCCTTGTCGCCGTCGTAGAGAGTTGTGCCTACGGTTGCCACAACGACAGTCTGACCGGCGGCCACATTGGGCGCGCCGCAGACGATCTGTGTGGCCTCTCCGTCGCCGAGGTCGACGGTGGTGATGTGCAGATGGTCGCTGTCGGGATGCTCGGTGCATGTGAGCACTTTGCCTATGACGATGCCGCGAAGGCCGCCGCGAATGGATTCCACTTCTTCCACCGAGCCTGTTTCGAGGCCGATGGATGTGAGTGCTGCGGCCAGCCCGTCGGGTGTGAGCGGCGTTTTGATATAGTCTTTAAGCCAGTTGTATGATATGTTCATTGCGGGTTATTTTTCTGCAAAATTACTAAATTCAATTCATATAGCATAATGGGATGAACGTCGCGGGCGATTATTTTATGAGGACGCGTCGGGAGAAATCGTTGGAAACCACGATGTAGAGGCCTTTGGGTAGGTCGAATGTGTGATCTCCGGGCGCGAGTCGCCTGTCGGCTGTCCATGTGATGCCGTCAATGCCGTAGATGCTTACGGGAGCCGCGTTTTCGCGGCATTCCACGATCAGTTTCCCATCGCGGCAATAGGCGTCCCAGGAGTGGTATTCAAGATCGTTGATGCTTTGGAATTCGCTATAGTCGCCGATGGATATGTTGTCGATGTGCCAGCGGCCTCCCGATGACTGAAGGAAGCGGATCCGGCCTTTGCCCGTGACATTTATCGCGACGGAATATGGTTTGTTTGTGTCTGTTTCCAGTGTCACTTGTCCGGCCGGCTGCCATGACGCTCCCTGATCAAGGGAGTATTCCACATTTATGACGGCGTTGGCGTCGGTGCCCCATTTTGCGGCGTCAAACGTTACGGTTCCAAGTCCTTTCTGTTTGTCCTCGTCCATCGTCAGTGAGCTGTTGGCGTTTTTGCCCATTCGCATGACTGTGGTGCCGTTGAAAGCCTTGTCGCGTGCGTCTGTGCCGAAGCCGCCGTTTGCTACGGCCCACCGGCAGGCAGAGCCCTGGAAGGTCGTGTTGGAGTAGCATTTCACACTGTTTGTAGGATCGGAAACTTTTTCCCAGTCTTCAAGGAACGACACTTCCTGAGCGGTGGCGACGGTGGCTGTGGCGGAGAAGTCGTCGGCAACGTAATCTCCGGCTGTGGCGGTGATGTCGGTTTCAGAGTTTCCTTCAGCGGCGCTGTTGA